>JAYTHN010000282.1:0-3993 GCA_043732505.1 Methylotenera sp. | reverse complement strand
CTGAGCGAGTGATTCGTAATGTGCAGAATACTTGGCAAGTTTGCGGTGAAAGTGAAGATAGTGCTTGGGTTCGAATGTTCCGCAATGCAAGACGCTACATAGGCTAAGAATGTTTTGAAGATTAAGTGACAAGATTAAAAAGTATTAAATTAAATTTAACAAAAGAGGCTGGAGAAAAATAACATGAAATTCATTAAAGTACTATTGGCAGTATTGATTTTAGCTTTTTCATTTAACGTGATGGCAGCACAAGACAAAGCCGTAAAAGTATTAACTGATGACGAATCTGTAGAATTTACCGATGCAATTGGTAAAGGCGAAATGAAATTAGTTAAAAAATATGTTGAAGCTGGTGTGGATGTCAATGCAACTTACTTTGCATGGTCACCTATTCAAATGGCAGCGAGCAAAAGTCAGTTTGAAGTGATTAAATACTTAGCTGAACATGGCGCAAAGCTTGATACTGTACATCCAATCACTAAATGGTCAGCGTTTATGGATGCAGCCTATGAAGGCAACGAAAAAATCGTAAAATATTTAGCTGAAAAAGGCGTGGATGTAAATTTAAAATCTCGTGGTGATGTTTCTATGATTCGTATAGTGCGCGATACTGGTAATACAAAAATGGTAGATTTGTTATTGTCATTAGGGGTTAAAGATGACGGTTGCCAAGAAGAAAAATGTTTTTAGTCTAATTAATTTGCTAATCAACTTTGCAAGTTAATTTTTAGTGTTTCTACATTTGATGATAAAGCTAATTGCAAGCTCTAGGTTTCTAATTTAATTTTTTGATACAATTTCTAAGGTATACAGTTTGCATAAAACTATTTATCTGCTGTTAACAATGATTGGGCTTTGCAGCCCAATCATTGTCTATGGTGATGACTTAAAGCAACATAGCGACGTTATTGCAAGGCATGTTCACGTGAGAAGTCTGGCTGCATCATGCGCTGCTTGCCATGGGACTAATGGTAATAATACTGAAAGTAACGTCACTGATCCTCACTTAGCGAAGTTAGCAGGTATGGATACTAAGTACTTCATTACGCAAATGTTAGCTTTTAAATCTGGCGAACGCGTGGCAACAGTCATGCATCATCATGCGAAAGGGTTAAATTCAGATGAAATATCTGATTTGGCCGAATATTTCTCAGCACAAGTACCAAAAACTTCAGCCGCATTACCTTCCCAAAAACTGTCCGCTCAATCTTTAAATTAACTGTTTTAAAAACTGATAATTATGCCAATTAACCGTCGTGATTTTGTAAAGTTTACGAGTGCAGGTCTAGGTTTAAGTCTAGTCAATACAAATCTACCAGCATTTGCAAGAGCGACAAAACCTCCAATTGGTCGAGTAGTCATTATTGGTGGTGGTTATGCGGGCAATAGTGCGGCTAAATATTTACGGATTTGGAGTTTAGGTTCGATTGAAGTCGTGGTGATTGAAAAAAATAGCCAATTCGTATCTTGTCCGCTCAGTAATTTGGTATTAGGTGGCAGTAAAAGTATTAATGATTTAACATTTGGTTATGGGGCATTAAAAGCGAATTATGGTATTAAGTGGGTACAAGATGAAGTGACTGCTATTGATGTCACTGCTAAAAAGGTGACGATGTTACGTGCTGAATTAACCTATGACAGACTCATTATTGCACCAGGAGTAGACTTTATTTATGATGCATTGCCAATGTTACAAAGCGCAACGGCCCAAGAAAAAATTCCTCATGCTTGGAAAGCTGGCTGGCAAACTGTAAATTTGCGTAACCAATTAGAAGCTATGCCAGATGGTGGTGTTTTTGCGATGAATGTGCCAAAAGCGCCATATCGCTGTCCACCTGGCCCTTATGAACGTGCTGCACAAATAGCATTTTACTTTAAGAATAATAAGCCGAAATCTAAAGTAATTGTATTGGATGCTAATGCAGAGATCATCTCGAAAAAAGGCTTATTCACTAAAGTATTTAACGAGATGTATGCTGGAATTATTGATTACCGACCTAACAATACATTAGTGGATGTGGATGTAGATACCAAAACTGCAAAAACTGAGTTTGATACAGTTAAAGCCGATGTGCTAAATATTATCCCGCCTCAACGCGCAGGTAAACCAGTGCAAGTAGTTAAGCTGAATAATCATATAATTGGGCTAAATAATGTAGATAAGCGCTGGTGCGAAGTCGATTTTCTTACTTATGAGTCTAAACTAGCGCCTAATGTACATGTCATCGGTGATGCAATTTCTGCTGCTTTACCTAAATCTGCACATATGGCAAGTAATCAAGCCAAGATTTGTGCAAATGCGATTGTACAGCTCATGGCAGGCCTTGCACCAGATGCCTCACCCGTGTTTGCTAACACTTGTTATAGCTACGTGACTGATAAATCTGCCATTCATGTGGCGAATGTATACCGTTACGATGAGGTTAAGAAAATCATGGTATCAGCGGAAGGGGGAGGAGTATCGGCTAGTCCAACAGAGTTGGAAGGCACCTATGCTGCATCATGGGCTCAAAATATTTGGGCAGACACGTTAACTTAAGTCTGCAAGAATTTATAGTTAGGAATCATTAAGATGCCAAATATTGTTTTAATCATTGGGAGCGCGCCAGATGCAATTAAAGCCGTTGATATAATTAAGACTGCTTTGACTAAAATTATCGCAATCAATAATGCGTGGCAAGTGCATCAAGATTGGGATTATCTAATCCACCCAGAAGACTTCCCACCAGAAAATCTTCCTACTAGCATTTCTCAAAATCAAAGAATTATCACCGCTGAAGAGTATGTGCCAATCCAAAACACCTTTGGTGGCTTTGTGTATGCAGGCGGCACAATGGCATTTACAACTGCCTATTGGGCGCTTGGTGCATTGCAGCCAGATATTCTTGCCTTTATTGGCTGCGATATGATTTACCCAACTACAGGAGCTGCAACTCATTTTTATGGCACGGGGAATGCGGATCCACTGCGTGACGATGTTACTTTGCAATTATTAGAAGCCAAATCCGCCCGATTATTTTACTTAGCCGCGCAGCAAAAATGCTTGTGCGTAAATCTATCTACCGCTCAAGAATCAAGGTTAGTATTTCCACGGTTAAAACTTACTGAATTTAGTGCCACAGATGAATGTCATTTTGAATATGCTTTAAGAAAATCAGATGCAACCTTTGATGAGGCTTATGTTAGCAAAGCAACAGAACGTGAACGCGAATTAGCTTATTATTTTGAATCTGGCCGTTATTGGGAACATTTAGATAATATAAGCGCGAACGAATTATTTGCTTTAGATCGCTTGTGGATGAATGCCTTAGTTCATCCTAAGCCACCTACAATCATGACAGAGGTAGTGTAGTATTGTTGTTGATTTAGTTTTACATCAATATCTGTAGTATTAAATGTTGCTATAGGTAGGTTTTTATTAAATACATTTAATATTCACTAGGAGTGAATAATGAAAAATTTTATTAGAACAATCGCTTGCATTTTTATCGCCGCAACAATATGTTTATCTACAACGGCTTATGCAACAGCATATAAAGCGAATACATTGTTATACATTAGTCCAAATGATTATAACTACAGCGTCCATTTGCTGCACCCTTATTATGATTACTGGTTTGAACAAGGGCCATTAATCGAGACAATTGCTTTGCAAGCACTTAAAGCTAAAGATAGTGATTTAAGCATTTGCAAGGCTAATGAAACTGCTAACACTATAATTCGTATTAAACCCAATTTATTTTATAACCCACAATTGCATGTTTATCATAGCAAGTTAGTCGCAACGGTATATTCTGGCAGTGGAAACTTGTTAGGCACTTATGTGGGTGAGGCGCAACAGCTCGGTTTTACCAGCGTAGATAACGGTATTACCTATAGTTTAAATAAAGTGTATGGATTAGCTATGCAAGATTTAATGACTAAACTGAAATTAGATTCAGCGCTCGCTGATACAAACACCGAAACTAAGCTACCTTGCGGCCTAATCGGTGC
>JAYTHN010000281.1:0-1101 GCA_043732505.1 Methylotenera sp. | reverse complement strand
TATTGATAGACCCACCCTACGAAGATAAACAAGATTATCAGCGTGTGGTGAACTGCATTAAGGATAGCTTAAGTCGTTTTGCTACAGGCACTTACATGGTGTGGTACCCACTATTACAACGCAATGAGCCAGATGAGATGATAGAAAGTCTGATGCAACTTAACGAGCCTAACTGGTTACATGTAGCCTTAACCATTCATGCGCCTTCTGATGATGGCTATGGCATGCATGGTAGTGGACTATTTATAATTAACCCACCTTGGACCTTGCCAAATAGTTTGGCTGAAACGATGCCAGTCTTAACACAATTATTGGCATTAGATGAAGCAGCTTCCTTTACATTAGAAAGTCAAATTGCATAAATTAAAAGTAGCATACAGTGAATTTACATAGCGTAAATCCTAGTAAATACAAATGACAACATATGCAGATATACTTTAACACTATGAACACTAAAACTTACTAGGTCTTTTACATGCAACAAAAGAACAAACCAACCGCCGCAGAATACAAACAAAGCAGCATTATGTCGAATATTTTATTCGGTAGTCGCTGGCTACAATTGCCGCTTTATTTGCGGTTTAATTGTCGCGCAAGCCGTTTATGTATTTTTCTTTGGCGTTGAATTAGTGCACTTAGTAGCAAAAGCCAATCACTTGGTTGAAGCAGGCATCATGTTGATTGTATTAGGTTTAATTGATGCGGTGATGATTTCTAACTTACTCATTATGGTCATTATTGGCGGATATGAAACGTTTGTGTCACGCTTAAATTTAGAAGGCCACCCTGACGAACCCGATTGGTTATCTCATGTAAATGACAACTTACTAAAAGTAAAATTAGCAACCTCGATTATTGGTATTTCATCAATCCATTTGCTCAAAACATTTATTAATGCTGAAATTTGAGTGATAAAGTGTTGATAGCGCAAACTATTATTCACATCACTTTTGTGTTGTCAGCGGTAGCTTTTGCTTATATTGATAGGCTCATGACACATACTACTCATGACTAAATAGACCTGAAGTTTTACCTAAACAATCGTTTAATAGTTGATTTTGAAGCATTAGCCTTTTCAGCTGATATGACCTCCGCGGTAAA
>JAYTHN010000280.1:0-4023 GCA_043732505.1 Methylotenera sp. | reverse complement strand
TTCAACTGAACATTCCACTTTTGTCAGCTGCGATGGATACCGTTACTGAAGCTCCGCTAGCAATTGCTTTGGCGCAAGAAGGTGGTTTAGGCTTTATTCATAAAAATATGACGGCTATGAAACAGGCCGCGCATGTGGCTCGGGTGAAGCGCTTTGAATCTGGCGTTGTGAATGACCCGATTACTATTCAAAGCCATATGAGAGTGCGTGATGTGCTCGAGCTGACTCAAATGCATAAAATATCTGGTATTCCCGTGGTGGATAATGGGAAAATTGTGGGTATTGTGACGAACAGAGACTTGCGTTTTGAGACTAATTTAGACCAGCCAATCAAAAATATTATGACACCTAGGGATAGGTTAGTCACTGTGCGTGAAGGTGCTGCTAAAGAAGATGTGATTCGCTTACTGCATCAACATCGACTTGAAAGATTACTAGTAATTGATGCTGAAGATACGCTTAAAGGCTTAATCACTGTTAAAGATATTCAAAAATCAACGGATCATCCCCATGCGTGTAAAGACTCACAAGGTAGACTACGTGTTGGCGCAGCTGTAGGTGTAGGTGAAGGTACAGAAGAGCGTGTAGCTGCACTGGCTGAAGCTGGCGTAGATGTAATTGTAGTGGATACTGCCCATGGCCATTCGCAGGGTGTTTTAGACCGCGTGACTTGGGTAAAAAAACACTTTCCACATATTGAAGTCATTGGTGGGAATATTGCAACGGCCTCTGCAGCGTTAGCGCTTGTTGACGCTGGAGCAGATGGCGTAAAAGTGGGCATTGGCCCTGGCTCAATTTGTACCACTCGTATTGTTGCGGGTGTGGGTGTACCACAAATTAGCGCGATTGCTAATGTAGAAAAAGCATTAGCAAGCACAGGCGTACCTTTTATTGCTGACGGTGGTATCCGTTTTTCAGGGGATATTTCTAAAGCTATCGCAGCAGGCGCTTACAGTGTCATGTTAGGTGGTATGTTTGCTGGTACTGAAGAAGCCCCAGGAGAGATTGAGTTGTACCAAGGACGCTCATACAAATCATACCGTGGTATGGGTTCAATTGGCGCCATGCAGAAAGGTTCATCTGATAGATATTTCCAAGATACCAATAGTGGCGCAGATAAATTAGTGCCAGAAGGCATTGAAGGTCGTGTACCTTATAAAGGTAGTGTGTTAGCTGTCATTCATCAGTTAATGGGTGGTCTTCGCGCTTCTATGGGTTACGTAGGCGCAGGCACTATTGCAGAGATGCGTGAAAAAGCTGAATTTGTGCAAATCACTTCTGCAGGCATGCGTGAGTCACATGTGCATGACGTACAAATTACTAAAGAAGCGCCTAACTATCGAATCGATTAATTTGCGCATTAGTCAACCTGATTTGCAAATGCAATGAATGCAAAACATGGCAAATTACCGTGTTTTGCTTTTTTTATTGTAACTAACTATAGTTGAACACACCATGTCCCACTCAAAAATTCTCATCTTAGATTTTGGCTCGCAATTCACACAATTAATTGCACGACGCGTCCGTGAAGCCCATGTATATTGCGAAATTCACTCATGTGATGTGACTGATGAGTTCGTTACCAACTTTGGAGCTGACGGCATTATTCTTTCTGGAAGTCATGCAAGTGTATATGAAAATGATACAGATAAAGCGCCACAAGCAGTTTTTGATTTAGGCGTTCCAGTATTAGGTATTTGTTACGGTATGCAAACGATGGCGCAACAACTTGGTGGTAAGGTTGAAGCTGGCGCTAAACGTGAGTTTGGCTTTACAGAAGTGCGTGCACGCGGTCATTCCGCTTTATTTAAAGATATTCAAGACCGTGACAATGCTGAAGGCCATGGTTTATTAGACGTTTGGATGAGTCACGGTGATAAAGTCACTGAGTTACCAACGGGTTTTAAAGTCATTGCTAGCAATGTAACTACACCAATTGCAGCAATGGCAGATGAGGCACGCAAATTCTACGCCGTGCAATTTCACCCTGAAGTGACACATACCAAACAAGGCCAGGCAATGCTGAATCGCTTTGTACTGGATATTTGTAGAGCAGAACCTGATTGGATTATGGGTGACTATATTCAAGAAGCCGTTGCCAAAATCAAAGCGCAAGTGGGCGATCAAGAAGTCATTTTAGGCTTATCTGGCGGCGTGGATTCTAGCGTTGCTGCGGCATTGATTCACCGTGCGATTGGCGACCAACTTACTTGCGTATTCGTTGACCACGGATTATTACGGCTGAATGAAGGCAAAATGGTGTTGGAAATGTTCGCTGGACGCTTACATGTAAAAGTCATTCATGTTGATGCAACCGAACAATTCATAGGGCATTTAACTGGTGTGAGCGACCCAGAAGCCAAACGTAAAATCATTGGCCGTGAGTTTGTTGAAGTATTTCAAGCCGAAGCTAAAAAATTAGCAAATGCAAAGTGGCTGGCGCAAGGCACTATTTACCCTGATGTAATTGAATCAGGTGGTGCAAAAACCAAGAAAGCCGTCACCATTAAAAGCCATCATAACGTTGGTGGCTTACCTGCAACGCTAGGTTTGAAACTTTTAGAACCATTACGTGATTTATTTAAAGATGAAGTACGTGAGCTTGGTGTAGCGCTTGGCCTACCGCCAGATATGGTGTATCGCCACCCTTTCCCCGGGCCTGGCTTGGGTGTACGAATTTTAGGTGCTGTGAACAAAGAATTTGCTGATTTACTGCGTTTTGCAGACGCCATATTCATTGAAGAATTACGTAATACCAAAGATGCAACATCAGGCAAAACTTGGTATGAGCTTACCAGCCAGGCTTTTGCGGTATTTTTACCAGTAAAATCAGTGGGTGTAATGGGTGATGGGCGTACTTATGATTATGTAGTGGCATTGCGTGCTGTAGTCACAAGCGACTTTATGACGGCACATTGGGCAGAATTACCATATGATTTATTAGGTAAAGTATCAAACAGGATTATTAACGAAGTGCGTGGCATTAATCGTGTGGTCTATGATATTTCTGGCAAACCACCTGCAACCATAGAATGGGAATAGCAGTTAAATCCATAGTGAAAGTTGGTTGCAAAACATGAGTCGCGGTTTTGTTAAAGAGGATGACTTAGAACATGCAGGAACTGACCTGCCTGAGCGCCCTCTTAGCGAACACCCAAACTATGTAACGCCAGCAGGACTACAACAACTGCAAATGCAATCAGCTGAGCTTGACCAAGAACGACAACAGTTAACACCCCGAAAAGAAGATGCTGTGATTCAACAGCGCTTGGGTATGATAGATAGAGATTTGCGTTACTTGCAAGCGCGCTTAGAGCATGCAATTTTAGTAGAGCCTGCTAACCAACCTAAAAACCAGGTGCTATTTGGTGCAACGGTAGAGGTTGAGTATGACGAAGGCGAACACCAACTATTTAGCATAGTAGGTGAAGATGAAGCAGATATTGCACTACAAAAAGTGAGCTGGGTCTCACCATTAGCAAAAGCATTGATTAGCCATAAAGTAGGTGATAGCGTTGTTTGGAAGCGCCCTGCTGGCGACTTGAATTTAGAGATTATTAAGATGAGCTATTCATAGCGTCTTAAACATAAACATATTAAAAATATAGAAATGAACCAAACCCATGAATGTTATTAGTGCGATAGAAACACGCAGATCGATTAAATACTTTGATATCCATCATAAAATGACATCCGCTGAAATAGATCAGTTGATGTCATTGGCGATGTTGACGCCTACCGCGTTTAATATTCAACATTGGCGCTTTGTATTGGTCACAGACCCCGTATTGCGCCAACAGATTCGTGCAGTGAGTTGGAATCAAGCGCAGGTTGAAGAAGCCTCATTATTGATTGTGATTACGGCCGATTTAAAAGCCTGGGAAAAAGAACCTGAACGTTACTGGAAAAATGCACCGCAAGCAGTTTCTGATATTTTAGTTCCCGCTATCAAACATTATTATGCTGGCAACGAACAAGCACAGCGCGATGAAGCTATGCGCTCATGCGGCATGGCCGCCATGA
>JAYTHN010000279.1:0-1112 GCA_043732505.1 Methylotenera sp. | reverse complement strand
GGGTATATGTCATTCGCGCTTTAGAGCGCATTACAGACGGATAAAATTTGTATTGTTTTACGATGCCTAAACCGTCTACTTGCATATCACATATCATGCATAAGCGTTCAACATCTGGGTTTAACGAACAAAGTCCATTAGATAATGCTTCTGGCAACATTGGAATGACTCGACGTGGGAAGTAGACAGAATTACCACGCTCAAATGCACCTTTATCCAAAGCATCGTTAGGCTTTACATAAAAACTCACATCAGCAATTGCTACTATCAATCGCCAGCCTTTACCTTGCGGCTCAGCATATACGGCATCATCAAAATCACGTGCGGTCTCACCATCAATTGTGATCAGCTGCATTTCACGACAATCGATACGGTCTTTATAATCGACAGCTTGCACCAGCCTAGGATAGGCCTCCGCAAGTTGTACTGCTTCTTTCGTGAATTCATGTGGCAATTTATGTTTGCGTAATGCAATCTCAATTTCCATGCCACTATCGGTATAGTTACCAAGAATTTCAACTACTTTACCCATAGGCTGTGCGTGTGATGATGGCTGCTCTGTTAGTTCAATCATTACTACTTGGCCTGATTTAGCATTCATATCTAAATGATATGGAATCAAAATATCTTGATTGATACGTTTATCTTCAGCGGCCACAATAGTAACGCCGCTGGTACGAATCACACGACCGACTAATTTTTGCGTACGACGTTCAAGCACTTCGACTAACTTACCCTCAGGGCGGCCTCTTCTGTCGAGCCCACTCATGCGCACAATCGCGCGGTCACCATGCATCACTTGCGACATCTCTTTAGGACTTAAAAAAAGATCCTCGCCATTGAGTTTAGATTTGTCATCTGGTATTAAAAACCCAAAGCCGTCTGGATGGCCTTGTACAACACCTGCAATTAAATCAAGCTTATCGGCAATGCATAGTGCACCTTTTCTATTTTTAATAATCTGTCCTTCACGCTCCATGGCGTTCAAACGCTTATTAAAGATTTCACGCTCATCGTCGCTAATATCAAGTAGGATATATAGCTGTTCAATACTGAGTGGAATACCCTGATCGCTCATGTTAGATAAAATTAATTCACGGCTTGGAAGTGGC
>JAYTHN010000278.1:0-1114 GCA_043732505.1 Methylotenera sp. | reverse complement strand
ACTTTGTACTAACTGGACGACATTTCCTTTGGTTTTGCAGTAGCTCCCCCATTTAGTCATTAATTTGCGTCTACGGTCAAATAAATCACTACGCTGATAAGTGGCTTCAACTTCATTTTGATTAACGTGAGCTAATGCCAGTTCTAACACTGCGCTAGGTGTTGATGTTATTTCCGCTCCCCAGACTTGAAAGCTTGAACGAAAGCCATGCACTGATACATCGGGATTAATTGCGTGTAATGTTTTGTTGACTGCAACATCAGATATGCAAGTATCACGACCGCCAATAAATACAATGTCAGTGTTCTTTATATTCCATTGTTTCATTATGGCGAGTATTTCAGTTGCTTCATCAGCTAATGGCACTTTATGTTCACGTTGTGCTTTCATACGAGACGCTGGAATTGTCCAAACCTTATTATCTATATCTATTTCACTCCACAATGCACCGCGTGATTCTCCAGACCTAGAAGCTGTCGGTATTGTGAATTTTAGGTTATAAGCGGACGCTGTATCTTTACCGCGTAGGTGTGACATGATGTCAGGCACTTCAATGTATGGCGCGGGGTGGTGTGCTACCCTAGAAACTTTCTTAGGCTGAGGAAAGACTTTATCAAGATTGCCTTTCCATCGAGCTGGATTGAGTCTGTCAGCATCTTCATGTACCGCAGCATAATCTTGCACCTGTTCAATGCGTCCGCGTAGTCTAACGGCTGTTTCCGTCTTAGTCGTCCATATTGGAATCAATACAGCTTTAACATCCGCAAGGGTTACATCCGCTGGAAGTTTTGCCCCAAGTTTAGGATATGCCAATTGCTCTAAAGTGTTTTCCCATTGCTGAGCGTGTTTAGCATTATGCCATTCAGAACGCTTAGCCTCGATTAGCTCTGAAGCATAATCCTTAATTGTCATTGCAATAACATCTAGTTTTTCTTTAATCAATGGCGCAGGGTTTTTACCTTCTTTAAGTGCTGTCCGCATCTTTACAGCTAATACTAGCGCTTGCTTTAATGTTCGGCTGGTTGTTGCACCAAGACCTAACTCAAAAACCTTGCCAGCTTACTTATATCTAAATACCCAGCTACGCGCGCCAGTGTCTTTAACTCTAAGGTAT
>JAYTHN010000277.1:0-1115 GCA_043732505.1 Methylotenera sp. | reverse complement strand
TCTGATGAGCTCATGGGCACCATGGATAAAATCAATCAAAAAATGGGCAAGTCATCCATCAAGTTAGCCAGTGAAGGGATCAACAAGCCATGGAAAATAAAGCAGGACAGTAAAAGTCCCTGTTATACGACTAGGTGGGAGGATATCCCTAGTATTGATTAGTTTGGTATCTTACAAATAATGCCAATTTCAATGTTATTAATGAGTTAGCTTACTATGATTATAGTTAATTGATCATGGATGTACTGAAACATACTACGGGAGTGAAAGTCATTGAGCCACTGTCATTAAATAACAAAATAGCTAAAAGTCTAAAAGTCTAAAATAATCAATGTGTCATTTCTATGATGATGAAATAGATTTGTAAGTTCTTTTAATTAACTTATCTGGAGATGAAAAATGGCATTAGATCAGGCGCATGTTTCACCTTTAATTAAGTTTGCGCGAAATTTCAACCTTATTGCTCACCCAAATGCATCCAACACTACTCAGAAATTTCATGACGTTCTAGTCAGGAATTGCATAGCACTGACCAGCGATTGCAATGAAGTGCGCACTAGCTGCACCAATAATCACTTAATTACAATTTTTTAGGTAGTGGCACCAAGATGGATTTGGTGCCACTACCATACCTAATCATTCTTTTGACCTACCTTTACGTAAGGAGCCTCCCTTCAAATCGATATAATAAGCAGCATGCACCATGCGATCCAGAATGGCATCGGCAATCGTAGGATCCCCCAGAAATGCATGCCAGTGATCAATGGGATACCGGCTGGTAATAACCAGCACACCAACACGCAATCGATCACGCTCATCGACAACATCCAGCAATGTTCTAGCCACCAAAGAATCAAATGGCATCAGTCCGAAATCATCAATAATTAGTACTGCAGCTTTGATCAGCCTACCTTTGAATTGCGGTAACGAACCATCTGCAACTGCAGTTGAGATTTCTTCAGCGATCTGACTGGAAGATCTATAAATAACAGACAATCCAAGGCGACATGCTTGAACTCCAAGTGCACAGGCCACCCAACTCTTACCTGTTCCAGTCGCCCCAGTAAAAACGATATGCTTTGGTTGACGCTCCAAGTCGCATGCCGCCAGTAATG
>JAYTHN010000276.1:0-4065 GCA_043732505.1 Methylotenera sp. | reverse complement strand
ACGGGGGATCTCACTAAAGCCCTTGCAGATGCGGTGATGAATGAAAAGCAACGTGCAGAGTTTGCGATTGAAAAAGAATGTAATTTTGCGATTTATCCAAAAGAAATTGGCCGTTTTCGCGTGAATGTATTTATGCAGCAAGAAAAAGTCGGCATGGTATTGCGTACTATTACGACTAAAATTCCTAATATTGCAGATCTTGGTTTGCCCGAAGTACTTAAAGAAGTGATGATGACCAAGCGCGGCTTGGTCATTTTAGTGGGCGGCACTGGTTCGGGAAAATCAACCACTTTGGCAGCACTGATTGATTACCGCAATGAAAATAGCTACGGCCATATTATTACGGTAGAAGACCCTGTGGAGTATGTGCATCCAAGCAAAAATTGTTTGGTAACGCATAGAGAAGTCGGTCGAGATACAAACGGCTGGTTTAACGCATTAAAAAATACGCTACGTCAGGCGCCAGATGTGATATTAATTGGTGAGATTCGCGATAGAGAAACCATGGAATTTGCACTAGCATTTGCGGAAACTGGCCATCTTTGCATGGCAACATTGCATGCTAATAGCTCTAATCAAGCTTTGGACCGCATTATTAACTTTTTTCCTGAAGAGCGGCATGCGCAATTGCACATGGATTTATCACTCAATATGAAAGCATTTATCTCTCAGCGCTTAGTTTCAAAAACAG
The DNA here is from genome assembly GCA_043732505.1 of Methylotenera sp. Lineage (GTDB taxonomy): Bacteria > Pseudomonadota > Gammaproteobacteria > Burkholderiales > Methylophilaceae > Methylotenera. The sequence continues at coordinate 3,374 of JAYTHN010000276.1, read as the reverse complement.
GTGGCGGTCGCTGTGCAGCTATTGAAATTTTGCTGAATTCGCCATTAGTCGCTGATTTAATTTTAAAAGGCGAAACCAATATGGTGAAAGAGGCAATGGCAAAATCAGTTGAACTTGGTATGCAAACGTTTGACCAAGCACTATTTAAATTATGCGAAGAAGGCCGAATTACTGAAGATGATGCCTTGCGTAATGCGGACTCTTTGAATGAGTTACGCCTGCGCTTTAAACTACACGGTAAGAATGCTGGAATCAAAAGTAGCGCCTCTAAGGCAGATAGCTTGTCTTTACACTCGGAGGACACTAAAGAAGTAGATGCCGTCAGTTGAGTTAATTAAATAATCAACTGCTGGCAATTGCAATTATCTATAAAAGCACAATCTAAAAATCATCAATAAAATAATGAGCATCAGTAAAGTGAAAATAAAAATATGGAATTAGCATTATTAGTAATATTAATTGCACTTGCATGGTTTTGGCTTGATAGCATGAGTCAGCGAGAACGCGCTGTTTCACTAGGCCGCGACTTAGCGGCAAGGTTTAATTTGCAATTATTAGATGAAACTGTAGCTTGTAATAAAATATGGCTTTCCAGAAATAGCCGTGGAAAAGTGCATTTTTTACGCACTTATGAATTTGAAGTCAGTGCCAGCAGAGCTGATCGCTTAGCTTGCCACCTAACACTTTTAGGCGACCAATTGGGTACTTGGCACATTCCGCCTTACGAGCAACCTGAGTAAAAGCATGCTTAATAAGAAGCAATTCTCTTAAAAAGCTACCCCTCAAAAACCTTCACCAACTTACTAATGTTAACGTATTGCTATGAAAAAATTTCAAGATTCTCTACTACCATTTTTGTTTGAAAATACGCCCATTCGAGGCAATATTGTTCATCTGAACCACACTTATCATGAAGTATTACAGCATCAAAAATTGCCATTGATATTAAAACAAGCGTTAGGTGAGTTAATGGCGGCTAGCGCCTTACTTTCTGCCACGCTTAAAATGGATGGTGCAATGGTATTGCAACTTCAAAGTAAAAGCGCGCTAAAGTTGTTGGTGGTGGAATGTAGCTCCAATTTAACCATGCGTGCCACGGCTAAATGGTCTGGCGAAATCACTGATCAGTCATTTTTAGATTTGGTTGCAAACGGTCAATTTGTCATTACCTTAGACCCTGAAGAAGGCGAAGCTTATCAAGGTATTGTGCCAATTGAGGGTGAAACGATTGCTGAGATGCTGCAAAATTACATGCTACGTTCACAACAAATTGACACAACCTTATGGTTGCACTGCGATGGGGAAAATGCCTCAGGTATGTTGCTACAAAAGCTGCCTGAACAAATGTTGCAAACTAAGCCAGAACATGATGCTGACGCTTGGAATCGTTTTAATCAACTGGCCAATACGCTAACCAATGATGAATTGCAAAACTTAGCGCCTGAGGTGCTGCTCACCCGCTTATTTGTAGAAGAAGACATCCGTTTATTTGAAAGTCGGCCTACACAGTTTCACTGTAGTTGTTCAAAAATAAAAGTAGCCAGTATGTTAAAAATGTTGGGCACAGAAGAAGTAGAGAGCATGCTTGCCGAACGCGAAAAAATTGAGGTTAATTGTGACTTTTGCAATAATCAATACGTATTTGATGCAGTTGATGCGGCTGAACTCTTTAACGAAAAAGCTGTATTTGTGGAAAATAGTATTTTAAAAAGCAATACCGCACATTAACTGGTCATAAACTTAATGGGTTGGGTTTAGCTCTTGAACCTATAGTTGTTAAATCCTGTCGTTACTGAAATCCGTTTGTTATTTAGTTTTCATGCTTTTTATTTTTTTATTTTTACCGTTTTTCTCTTCTGTGTTCAAATCAGCCAAAATCGCAGTTTTATCCCAAGTTAAAAGCGCGCAATCTTTACACGGATGTGACTTTACAAACTGCTCGGTAAACTCAATTCTAGCCAACGTTTCAGGATGAGAAGATAACCACTCTGGTGTTTCATCTTTATTTTTATAAGCCGTATCCATTTTCTTGAAAATACTCACCATGCCACTCGCATCAATATGCTTTTGATTTAACAGTTCAGCACCTTTTAAATCAGCCTCAGCTTCCACTTGTCGACTAAAATATTGTGTTGATACTTGCTGTGCTATCACTAGCATCACGGCGTTAGCATCACCCAGCACCATCAAAACCACACTAGCGACCACTGCGCTATTAAGCATATTTTTTAAGGCATGGCGACGCTCTACATGCTGCACTTCATGCGCTAATACTGCGGCCAATTCATTCGCCGAATCTGCTTTTTTCAGCAGACCACTATTTACAAAGATAATGCCGCTAGGCACCGCAAATACGTTAATGGCATCATCTTGCACTACAAACCATTGGTAATGGTAGCGAGAGCCTTGCGTCAGCTGATTGCCTACTTTTTTGACTGCGTCGACCGCCGCACCTTTTTCCAGCAAATTGCCTTGTAATTTGAGTGACTTTAATACTGAATCGCCAATCTTTTTTTCAGTTTCCATGGAAATTTTACTAGCAACCCAGGTCATCGACATTGTCGTATTGCCGCACAAACAGTACTAACAATAATGCAATAAGACCTGCACCATACATAATCGTATTCCACACCATGCTTTGTGCTTTAGTGTTAGTTTTCCAACTTTTCAAACCTATAATCGCACTTACTGGCAAAACAGCATGAAACGCTTTTTCTGCAGCCGTATTAGCAGGCATCAGCATAAAAGTTTGTGTGCCCACCTGACAATGCAGCTGCAATTGGTTATGATCAAAACCACCCACAGTCGCTTTAATATTGCTGAAAGCAACTTTAAGCTGTTGGAAATCTACGTGAATAAATTTAGGCTTTACATAGCAGAGTGTTGCAATGCCCGCCGTAGGTAATCCAGCACCAAACAACAACACTTCAATAGAGTCTGTATGATGATTTAGCATCGACAACTTTCAGTCATATAGTTTGAACAACTACTTATCAAAAAATAGTGAAATAATGACAAAAAGCACAATACCTATTAGATATAACTTACCTAAAATAGAACCTTTGCTACGTCCAGTAACTGCAGAACCAACAATAGCGAGGCTTAGGCGGCTAAATGGGAGTGATTGCATCCAAACATTGTCTGGGCCAGAAACCGTAGCGTAAACCATGCCTTCGCCGCCAAAAATATCTGTTTTAAGCTTGCCTGCATATTGAATATCGTAACGCACTGTAGATTACATACCTACTAAGCAACCTGCATCTACCTTGAACACATCATTAGGTCCTAAAGCCACCTGATTGAGCGTGCCAGAAGCATGAACAAATACGATACCTCGACCGCTGATTTTCTGCATGATGATGCCTTCACCCCCC
>JAYTHN010000275.1:0-1136 GCA_043732505.1 Methylotenera sp. | reverse complement strand
ATGAAAATAAGTTATTTAGATTTTGAACAGCCAATTGCTGAACTTGAAGCCAAAATTGAAGGTTTGCAATCAGCGCATGATGACCACGACAATTTGGATATTTCAAAAGAACTCGCTGCATTAGAGAAAAAGAATAAAAAATTATCAGAAGATATTTATGGTAATTTAAGTGCGTGGCAAATTTCACAGTTAGCGCGTCATCCGCAACGCCCTTACACTTTAGATTACATTCAAGGCATATTTACTGATTTTGAAGAGTTGCACGGAGACCGTGCTTACGCTGATGACCCTGCGATTGTGGGCGGCCTTGCAAGGTTTGAAGGCCAGACTGTGATGGTGATTGGTCATCAAAAAGGGCGTGATGTTAAAGAGCGCCAATATCGTAACTTCGGTATGCCGCGTCCAGAAGGTTATCGTAAAGCGCTACGCCTTTACAGACTGGCAGAAAAATTCAATATTCCTATTATTACGCTAATAGATACCCCAGGTGCTTATCCTGGCATTGGTGCGGAAGAGCGTGGTCAATCAGGAGCAATCGCACATAATTTATATGTGATGGCTGAGCTAAAAACGCCAATCATTGGCGTAATTATTGGTGAGGGTGGTTCTGGCGGAGCGTTGGCCTTGGGTGTGGTTGATCAATTACTGATGCTTCAATACGGCACTTATTCTGTGATTTCACCAGAAGGCTGCGCTTCAATCCTATACAAAAGTGCAGACAATGCCTCAGTAGCCGCGGAATCGTTAGCCATTACGGCAGATCGACTTAAAGTAATGGGCTTAATTGACCGCATTGTTTCAGAGCCACTAGGCGGCGCGCATCGTTCACCAGAGGTGGTGATGCAGAGTCTACGTGCAGCCCTTAAAGAAGAGCTTGCTAAGCTTAAAACTAAATCAATTAAAATGTTACTGGTTAGCCGTTATGAGCGCTTAATGGGCTATGGCAAATTTAAAGAAGTTATCGAAAAAAAGGCTTAGTCACAAAAGTGCCAGTTTAGATGGCTCAGTGACAGTAGAGTGTTTTTTAACGCAGAAAATTATTACCTTTTTACATGCAAATTTTAAAAAGGATTTTAACTCTACTCGACATCTACTAGTTGCCTTAAGTGGTGGTTTAGATTCTATTGTGTTGCTAC
>JAYTHN010000274.1:0-1136 GCA_043732505.1 Methylotenera sp. | reverse complement strand
CTTTTATCTATATAAATTTCTTTAGCAAATGGCGTACTGCAACTTTTTCCATCTGCCGAGGCCTCCATTTTATCAAGCACTTCTTTTTGATAACCCATGCCGTGTATTTTCTCTAAAAATACGCGTACTTCATACACATCTGCAAAACCGTTTTTATCAGTATCCATTAAGGCTACATTGTCTTCCAAGCTAGGACCAGTATATTTGCCATCTTTGTCTGTCAGGTAACCCAGTACGTCTTCTGCCATTGCTAAATTAGCCAGAGACAGCAGGATTAGAAACCCCAAAAGCTTAAGAGTCTCTTTGAAAAAACCTTGATCAATATTCATGGAAGTACCCTCAATAATCGCTTTTATTACTGTAACTTATATTAAACCTAATCGTGCAAGTTAGTATGTGACTTATGGCACATGGCTTTAAATTGTTTGTCAAATTCATAATTCTTAAATGCCTTAAGGCTGAATATGTATTTCTATGACTTGATGCTTAGCTATCTTTTCTTTCCATTCTGCAGGCCCGGTAGTGTGTACAGAAACACCATGACTATCTACAGCCACTGTGACTGGCATATCAACCACAGTAAACTCATAAATCGCCTCCATACCTAAATCTGCGAATGCAATCACTTCAGCTTTTTTAATCGCCTTACTGACCAAATACGCTGCACCACCTACTGCGGTTAAGTAAACAGATTGATATTTTGCAATCTTGTTAATGGTATCTTCCCCTCGCTCCGCCTTACCTACCATACCTAGCAAACCAGTTTGACCTAACATCAACTCAGTAAAGTCATCCATACGAGTGGCTGTGGTTGGTCCTGCTGGCCCAACAGCTTCATCACGTACTGGGTCGACGGGCCCAACGTAATAAATGAATCTATTATTAAAATCTACTGGTAGTTTTTCACCTTTAGCTAACATAGTCGCGATACGTTTATGTGCAGCATCACGCCCTGTTAATAACTTGCCACTTAGCAACAAAGTTTGGCCTGGTTGCCAAGCTTTAATGCTTTCTCTAGTGATGGTATATAAATTCACCCGCAAAGCAGATTCACTCGGCGCCCAATGCACATCAGGCCAGTCATTTAAATTCGGCACTTCAAGTACCGCAAAACCGCTACCATCTAACTCAAAATG
>JAYTHN010000273.1:0-1137 GCA_043732505.1 Methylotenera sp. | reverse complement strand
CGTTGATCGAGCATTTAGGTTTGATAGCCAGGTTTTACTCGGTATCAAATAGCCAAGCAAATAAGCAAAGTAAGCAGCGTCAATTACCTTCAGTATGGGCGACGGCTTTTGGTGATTTGTTAAGTGAGCTTAAGTGGGCAGATACCCGCACGATATCTAGCCACGAATATCAGGCACAACAGGCATTTTTCAAATGTTTAAAAGAATTGGCTGCACTGGATGCCATCCTCGGTAACATCGCTGCGCAAGAAGCTGTGCAAAAAATTACTGAATTATGCAGCGCTACTATGTTTCAAGCTGAGGCCATAGGTGATATTCATATACAAATACTTGGCCTTTTAGAAACGCCAGCAATGCAATTAGATGCAGTGTGGGCGCTAAATATGAACGACCAGCATTGGCCACCACCGGTTAAGTTGAATCCTTTACTGCCTGCCGAATTGCAACGTAACCATGGTACACCCAATGCCAGTAACAGTATTCAAAGTGAGTTTGCAACTTTAGTGCATCGGCGTTTGATGTTGAGTGCGCCAGAGGTGGTATTTTCATATGCCCTCCAAGATGGTGAGCATGAATTGAGGCCATCGCCATTATTAGAAAGTAATGATTTAGAGCGTGTAAATCAGCAGCTTTTATCAACCCAAACACCACTCTTTATAAAAACATTAGCTGAGCGCTTAGCGCAACCTGCCAGTATGCAAATGGTGGATGACTTTATGGCGCCAGAAGTTTTAGAAGGTGAAAAAGTACGCGGCGGTGTGAGTTTATTTGCTAGACAGGCTACTTGCCCAGCTTGGGCGTTTTATCAATATCGATTAGGAGCAGGGAAATTAGAAACACCGATAGATGGTTTGGATAATATCGCCCGCGGCAATTTACTGCATTTAGTACTGCAACATTTCTGGCTAACTTGTGAAAGTTTGGCTAATTTAAAAGGGATGTCTAGCCAACAGCGAATAAGCGCAATTGATGCAGCGATTGAAAAAAGTATTCATGTTTTGGAACGTCAGCTTAGCTTTCACATTCCACCACAGGTAATGCAGATTGAGCAGCAAAGATTGCAGCAATTGATGCAGATTTGGTTGGATGTAGAGTTGCAGCGTGCTGACTTTAAAGTAGATGCTTGCGAACAACGGT
>JAYTHN010000272.1:0-4118 GCA_043732505.1 Methylotenera sp. | reverse complement strand
CGAAATATACGTTATGGCTTCTGCGGTACGATTAGTTTGGTAGCAGATAATGCCTAATAGATGATGCGTATCCGCATGATTGGGTTGTGATGCCAGCACTTGTTTAAAAATAAGTTCAGCTTCAGTCAATTGGCCTGCACGAAAATATCGTAGTGCCGTTAAATATAGAGATTCAGACATTTTATTATTTTAACTGATTTTTTAGCGTGACCATTAAGTCATAGCTATTAGTCACAGCTATACAGTTAAATACTTTTAAGATATTTTTTAACTGGCAAGCTTGGATAAGCGCTTTAAGCCAAGTTCGCGTAATAAAAACCGATTTGGATTAAGCAAACCTAAAAGTTCATTTGAAATCAGTTGAGCTGAAGTGGATGACGTTTCCCCACAAATTGATCTGGCAAGCATTTCTCCGCATATCGGTGCGCTGATAAAGCCTCGGCTACCATGCGCAACATTGATATAAAGCCCTTTGATCCAAGGCAATGATTCTACAGACGCATTGGGGCGAGGGGGTGAAGACTTTAATGCAATACTATTAAGCAGTTCGCCGACTAATGGCAAGTAATCTGCTGTAGTACATCGGAATGAAGCACGTCCGCCTATTAAGTTGTTTTTGATAGATTGATGTAATGGCACGGAGATATTTTTTACTATTTTCAAATTAGCGATATGGTCGCTATCACTTAAGTTTAAATCGATATTATCCGCTGAAAAGGTTGCGCCTACACTATGTTGATTGTTTATAGCTGGGCTTAAATAACCATGGCTACACACAATTACTTTGAGTTTTTGACTTTCATCGGTGGATGCCAATTGGCTTACTTGCCCACGAATAGCCTGCGTAATAATATGACTAGATTGGCTGAAGCTTTGTGCATTATTAGCGTTAGCAATAATGACTATATCAGCTGTGAGATTAGTATCTTGATCAAAATTTAATTCAAATAAATTATTATTTTTCAATAGGTTATTTAATTTAGTTAATGTTAATAATTTAATATTATCATGCGCTGTTAAACGTTTGCAAAGGCGCCTAGGGTTTACCCATGCAGCGTAAGGAAAATAAAGTGCTTCATGCAAAATATCTAAACCAGAAAGCGCGCTTGCTTCTTGAGCGCTCACATATTTTAAAATAGTCACGGCATGATTTTGCGCGGAGACTTTTTTAATACGCGCTAATTCTCTTACATTAAATCCTAGTTGCAGTAAACCGCAGGCATTAAAATCAGCGGGTGCTAAATCTAAATGATTGAATAAATCCAAGCTATAAAGATAGCCCGCTAATGCGAATTCACTCACTGGATTATCCGCGCTCAATCGTGGGTAGAGCATCGCTAATGGATTACCAGATGCTTCGCTAGCAAGCTCTGCATTGCGTTCTACTAGTGTGACCTTAATACCGCGTTGCGCCAATGCATAAGCCATGCTGCAACCCGCAATGCCACCACCAATGATGACTGCTGTTTTAGGGTGCATTTTTGCTGTCTAAGGACTTTATATTACCTAGAAACTGACCAATCAACATTTCACGCTTTTTACCAAAACCAGGTCGTTTGCTTACTTTAAAACCTGCTTTAATCAAGCCACGGCGAACTTCACCAGCGCTGGTGAATGTTGAGAATGTACTTTCAGTACTAGATAACCTAGCCATCTGCTCAAATATTGGCGCCTGCCATATATCAGGGTTTTTAGCGGGTGAAAAACCATCTAAAAACCATGCGTCTACTGCTTCATCAATAACGCTTAAGCATTGTGTGGCATCACCAATCAAAAGGCTAAGTTGCACTCTATTGTTGAATAATATGGCTTTTGAATCTTTCAATAGACTTTTGTATTGTGTCAAAAATGGTTGATTGAGTATGGTCAACTCAGGCCAAAGGGCTAAAGCAGCCGTGATGTTTTCTAAGGATAAGGGATATTTTTCCACACTGATATAATGCAAAGTAAAATTACTTGGCGTATTTTCTAACCATAACTTAGCCGCGCATAAAAAGTTTAAGCCCGTTCCAAAACCAGTTTCAGCAATGATAAAGTTTTGAATATTAGGTAGCTGCCAGCGCGTTAATAAATCATTGCCCAGCAAAAAAACATATTCAGTTTCAAGTAAACCATTATCGTTAGAAAAATAGACATCCTGAAACTTGCTGGCATAGGGCTGACCATTGCGCCATTCAATTTCTGCAAGTGGCTGTATTGTATTTTGCATCATGAAAAATAGCTTAAAAATGATTAGTGGGCAAAGTTACCCACCATTAAACCATGCAGATTAAAGTCTGCCTACTTAATGTTTAACGCTATGACCAGAGTTTAAACTAGCATTGCCCTAAACTAGTGCCGCCCTACGGTTATCCGGTTTGGCTAATAATAAATGCACATCACCTAACGCTCTTTCAGCAAACCCACCTTCGCAATAGCATAGATAAAATTCCCACATTTTAATAAACTCTTCTGAGTAGCCTAATTTACGCACGGCTTGTATTTTATCAAAGAAGTTTTCACGCCAAATTCTTAGCGTAGTGGCATAGTGAGGACCAATATCTTCTAAATCAAAAAGCCTTAAATCGCTGACTCTAGTTACACTGCTTAACATCGCAGTATTTGAAGGAATGCATGAACCTGGAAAAATATAGCGCTGAATAAAATCTACTGATGTTTTCGCACTCTCATAGCGCTGATCAGCAATAGTAATCGCTTGTATAAGTGCTAAGCCATTAGGTTTAAGCAACGAACCAATTTTAGAAAAATAAGTATCATAAAATTTATGACCTACAGCCTCTATCATTTCTATGGAGACTAATTTATCGTACTGACCTTCTAAATCACGATAATCTTCAAGTAACAAACTGATTTGGTGGTCTAAATTGGCAGCATTAACGCGTGTTTTTGCTAACTCATACTGATGGGTAGAAATTGTAGTAGTAGTGACTCTGCAGCCGTAGTTCCTTGCCGCATAAATTGCAAAGCCGCCCCAGCCCGTTCCAATTTCAATGACATGATCGGTAGTTTTTAAGTCTAACTTATCGCAAATCGTTTTAAGCTTTAGCTCAGAGGCTGATTGTAATGTTGGTGTTTTTTCGTTAAATATCGCACTGGAATACATCATGGTTGGGTCTAAAAACAGCGCAAACATTTCATTACCTAAATCATAATGTGCTGCAATATTCTTGCGACTACCTTCTGTTGTATTACTATTCAGCCAATGTAAACCCTTCATTAATGGTTTTGTAAGCCATTGGTAACCGCCTTCTAACGCATCCATTACCGATTGATTGACACACATTAAGCGGATAACGTCAGTTAGATTATCTGCACTCCAATAGCCCAGCATATAAGCTTCACCAGCACCAATACTGCCACCAAAGGCAATTTCTCCATAAAAGCGTGGGTCATGTACGGTAATTTTCGTTTGCCCTGAATCTTTGGTGCGGTTGCTACCAAAGTGATGTGTTTCAGCACCATCTATCAACGTTAATTGACCCGATTGTAAACGTGCTAAACGCTTGAGTATTTGCGCTTTTGCTAATCCAGCCACCCATTTTGAACGGCTTTTTTGTTTTAAACTAGTGGTGAGTGTTTCTTGCGGTAGTGAAGTGAGTGTGGTCATAAAATAATATACGAAGAAACTTACAATTTAGATTCAAATAACTCAGATACAAATAATTTTAGATGTTAACTTCTCAGCTTATTTTCATAAATTAATTAACCATTATTCAATGACGATTTTTTTTGAAATATGTTCAAACAATACTGTTATTTTATGACTCCTTTTTAATGTGCGGATAATAAGGAATACGTTTTAGCCACAAAATGAGCGCGTTCCAGTAGATACCACCGACCACTTTTATGGTCATGAACGGATATGACCATAATAACCAATTCAGGGATTTTTCACTGATTTCTGTACGTTGTAATGCCAATGTAGCATTAAATACCTGCACACCATTTTGTAGATTTTTCATGTGAATCAATATCTGATGGGGTGCACTTTTAGCATCAAGCTTAAATGCCCAGTCATATTCAATATCCATGGGCATAAAAGGTGAAACATGGAAATTTTTATCTAGTATGAATTCGGTAATGTCACCATTTTTAGTTTTTTTTATGACTTTCCCAGC
>JAYTHN010000271.1:0-4132 GCA_043732505.1 Methylotenera sp. | reverse complement strand
AAGAATCCTGTTTTAATGAGTTAATGTTATAGCAGGGAATTTTAAGTAAGGAACAGCAAATATATAAAAATTATTTAAAATTTGTATAACAACGACCAACTTCATTAAATTAGGCCCTTGATTTCAAAATGTAGTGATCACAATAATTCACTTAATTGCTCGGATATTTTTAATATTACTCCAGCTTTAGCTATCATTACTAAATGCGCATGCAACTCATGCCAGAATGATTAAGTTTTATGTGGGTACTATTCAACTGATCTTTGGTAAATCTATCATTCATTAGGTTTTCCATAAGACATACATGCCAACGGCAAAGAATACATAAAATAAACCAAAACAGGATAGTTTTTGTGCGCTCAGTGCCTGTATTCTCAGTAAATAGTAGAGGCCGACAATCGATCCCATTGTTACTATTCCCGCCCAAACTAGAGCAGGGCTAAGTAACCATGGCGTGAAGAAAATCCACAATGCACTAGGTACTGTGGCCTGAATCATCATGGCGCCACTGATATTGCCGAATGCCAGGTTCTGCTTCCCTTGACGTACCCAGATCACCGCGTTCATCACCTCAGGTAATTCTGTGGCTATTGGGCTCAATAAGAGGGCCACGATCTGCAGTGACAAACCTAACCAAGGCCCAATCATATCCAGCTGATGGACGAATAAACGCGAACTAAAAAAATAACGGCGAGTGCAGTACCGGTTTGCACCAGCACCCAAAGAGTGGGTTGATTACCAGATCTCTGCAGTATTTTGAGCGGCTCCAGAGTATCGAGACTGTCACTGGCTACTTCTGAAGCTTGTAATTCCTGTTTTACATATAGACCATAGGCAATTAAAAAGACCCCCCAGCCAAGGCATAAATGCAAGCACCACTAAACCCAAGCCTAATTTAAAGACAAAAATAGATATAAACCACTTCTGATCACCCATAAGGCGCGTAGTAGTAGTTCTTGTAAACAGGTGTCTGTCTTGCTTGGTTTTCGTTAATAAAAACGTTAATCCTACGACAGCGTAAGTGATAGTAGCCAAGGCCAGAGGTCCGCCAATCGCAGCGCCCACTCCGAGTTCATTCTGTGCGGCACTGGTACCGAATACCACTCCTACTAAAGTCACAACACTTTCTGGAAGGGCTGTACCAAAGGCCGCCAAGACACTCCCGGTTGCATTTTTGGAGACGCTAAATTTTAGTCCTACCCATTCGATCCCATTAACGAAAAATTCACAGGAAATATAAATCGCAACCGCTGAGCCTAGTAATAAGCAGATTGCGGCAATCATGATTTGACCGCACAAACAACAAGCATAACTAGAGTCGAGGTATTAGTGTTTATAGAAAAACTGATTTGATGAGAGGCCAAGACTATCCAATGGGCCAGACAAATTTACAAATGGCACATCAACTCAGTCCGGCCTTGATATGAATTAGATATACCATAAGTCTTGTCAAACCGATTGGTTGCGCATGCCATGACGATAAGCGTCAAGGATGTTGACATACGCCTTTTGCAACAGCAGAAGCGACTACTCCCTTAGGAAATATTATTCCAACTCATAGATCGCATTAATAGCAAATATTATAGAGCGATCGTATTTAAACAGTGCTGGCCGCAACCACAACCCTGACTTAACTAACTATGGCGTTTTGATAGGTAGGTATGGTTGGATTAGGTTTTTGCCAATGAAGGTTTTACAAGCGCAATGCGTTGGCGATCACCAACACTAAACGTAGTGCCATTGCACCGCTGACTAAAGTCTAATTATTATGCAAACTATCCTCGTTGTTCATTTTAGATCATAAATTTTATTTTTTGATCGAATACCATGACCATTAAAACAGCCCACCTCAGTATCTTGAGAGCGCTAGGAACATCTAGCCAAACTGCCCGTGATAATTGGAATTTTTTTAAACGACATCATTCCGAATCCAATACTAAGCAAAGCGATGATAAAAGGCTGTATTACGACATTATATGACTCTTCTATCAGCCTACCTACACCAGCAAAATTTACCATGCGATGAACAACTAAACGTATTCGGAATCAGGGAGTGCCTGTCTTGCAAAAAATGCCGTAATGTTAAGCGATTGTTGCCCATCGTTGCACCTCGATGGTGACATGTGAGAGCCAATTGAAATGGCCAAGCCGGGCGCGGTAGAACGCAACATCACGCGGCTCTTTAGTAACCACGGATACAATCGCGCCCATGTGTCCCGGGCCGAGCCGCCACAAATGCAAATCCGCCAACTGGTCTCCGTCAACTTCTAATATTTTGCGGACCTTTTCCTTCATGTGTTGGTCCGGATTCATATCCAACAGGATGCTGCACGTGTCGCGCAACAAGCCATAAGACCAGTTGGCGATAACAACAGCACCCACGATACCGGCTGCTGGATCCATCCATACCCAACCGAAGTGACTACCTAGCACCAGTCCGGTAATCGCCAGTATGGATACTGCCGCATCCGCAATCACGTGGACATAAGCGGCACGCATGTTGTTGTCGCGGTGCGTCTTAGCATGGTGTGCGTCATCTGGACTACTGTTTGGGCCACTGTGATTGTGTTCGGTAAAAGCCAGCTTGTATGCTACGTTATCAAGGTGAAGAGTAGCCTTGAACTCGTGTGGCTCCGGAATCTCAGATAACGATTCAAGATAAGCACCACGATCGATGAAAGTAAAAGTCTGGCAATGGCCATCCGGGCGTTCTGTCTCGACCCTGATTTTGGATGGAAGGATGTGCCCTTCAAAGCGCAAATGAAAACGCGGCGGCACACCATCCTCAAACACTTCCACTGCTACGACGCCAGATAAGGTATCTACGAGTTGAGATGCGTTGTCGCGGCTATCGCCATGTGAATGTCCATGGCTTTGTCCATGATGGTCGCCACTTAATAACCATGCGCTCACCAGATTGACCAAGAGGCCCACGATCGCAATCGGAATCGCTTCATTAAAATTGATCTGGACTGGAGACAACAAGCGCACTACAGCTTCGTAGCCGATAAGTAGCGCAATCATGGCCAGTACGATAGCGCTAGTAAATCCCGCCAAGTCGCCCAGTTTGCCAGTGCCAAATACGAAGCGAGTATCATTTACATGCCGCCTCGCATAAGTATAAGCTAGTGCCGAGATCAGGAGCGCACCGGCGTGCGTCGACATATGCAGGCCATCTGCTACTAGGGCTAGCGAACCGAATAAATTGCCGCCGACAATCTCGGCCAACATCATGATGCCGCACATCCAGATCACTGCCCATGTTTTGCGTTCGTTGCGTTCATGACCAGCCCCAAGAAAAACATGGCTGTGTGCAAGAATAGATTGTGGTGAGGTATTTGAGTTAATCATTTTTATATACTCTTTTCTTTTGCTATAAATATTTAGTGATGTCCTTAAACTCTTGGGCAGTCTTCCCTACGTTTTGAGGACCTTTATTTAAAGCAAGCTCAAGGCAATGGTCAATATGATCGTGCACAAATGTTTTTTTTGCGTTGGTAATAGCTTTTTCTACTGCATGCATTTGCTGTGCAATTTCAAGGCACTCGCGGTCATTCTCTAACATCTCAATAACGCTTTTCAGATGACCTTGAGCACGTTTTAGGCGTTTAATAATTTCTGGGTGTGATATGTGCTTATTCATGTATAGATCATATCCCTATGGATAGGATAAATCAAGATTACCAATAAAATAAAAATTCACTTGACAGCCCAATATTTTGGGGTAAACTGCGCCGTATCGCATTACACAGGAGTCCAATTTTGGACAGTAGTTGTTGTTATTTTAGTGGATGGGCTCTCAGCCCTTTATTTACCACAAGCTGCAAATAGACTCTTTCTATACTTCAGTTTGCGTAAATGCAGGCTTTAGTGTCTTGGCGATGTTAATCGCTCTCTAACACTCCCATCCAAAACCATCATTCAGCCATTGACTTTGTCACGTTTGTGACAAAGTCAATGGCAATAACGTCTATCGCAAATCATGTGTATTGGGCGCTGTTATCACTGAGGATTTGTTAATGGATTGGCACGATTTTACGATAAGAGTTTTACTCGCTTTGGCATTTGGCTCCGTCATCGGTGCCGAAAGACAGATACGCCAACGCATGGCAGGTTTGCGTACGAATGCACT
>JAYTHN010000270.1:0-13049 GCA_043732505.1 Methylotenera sp. | reverse complement strand
AGGCGCGGTAGCATGGGTTTGAAAGTCAAAACCATTTCAATTTCACCACTTTTAGTTACATTCTAAATATCTACAACCCGTCATTCCCGCGTAGGGGGAATCCAGTTTTGGCGATGCTCACGAGTGAATTTTTATTGTAAAATTATTTGTATTCACGTTGCCTAGATTCCCGCCTTTCACCTGAGAATAATATGTTTTAGCATATATCTTCCACTGTGAAGACCTTTACGGTCTCGCGGGAATGACGAACTGGATTAAACTAGTTTTTAGTTAATCGCCACAACGAAGTCACTTCAGCTTTACGTGCCCCATGCAATGGGTCGCTGGCATCTAATGTTTTAGCATGCCGTGCTTTGGTATCAGTTCTGTCAATGACCTTTAAGCCTGCCGCCTCTATCCAACCTACTAATTCTTCTCTAGTTCTTAAACCTAAATGCTCTGCAAAGTCTGAAAGTACTAACCAGCCTTCGCCATTGTCATTTAAATGTGCGCTTAACCCATTTAAAAAGCCTTTGAGCATTTGGCTTTTTTCATCGTAGATTGCAGATTCTAATGCAGAGCTTGGATGCGCAGGCAGCCATGGTGGGTTGCATACTATTAAGTCTGCTTTGCTGTACTCGGGTTTTGGGTAAAGATTAGCTTCAACCAAGGTGACATTGGTTTTTAAACCTAATAAATTGATATTTTTCAATGCACAATCTAAAGCGCGGTGTGAGTTATCGGTAGCAACGATTTTTGTGACACCGCGATTAACGAGTATTGCGGCTAATACACCTGTACCAGTGCCGATATCAAATGCTAGATTGCAAGGCACAGGTAATGGTGCAACGTCTACTAAGTCCAGATATTCGCCACGAATAGGCGAAAACACACCATAGCTTGGGAAGATTTTATTATTGATAACACTAATATCAACGCCATTTTTACTCCACTCGTACGCGCCAACCAAGCCTAGAATTTCACGTAATGAAACCACGATGGTTTGCGTACTTTTACCATAAGCATGTTCACAAGCTGCTTTTACATCTGGCGCGCGACGTAAGTTAATTTTGTAGCCTACATTCAATTCAATGACTAACATGCCTAAAATACGGGCTTTTTGTGACTGTGCTTGTCGGTGCAAATGAAAGGCTTGCAACATCGTTTCGCCAGTTTTTTTAGGTTTTTTACGTGGGCGGTCAATTCTGCGTGAAAGCGCTTGCATAAGTAGTTTTGCATTTTGAAAGTCACCGCGCCAAAGCAGCGCAGTGCCTTCGCAACACAACTTATAAGCATCATCTGCCTTAATAGTATCGTCTGCAATTTGTACTTTTTTTGGCACTGGTGCGTCATTTTCAGAGTGCCAAATGCCAGTTTTGGTTTTGCTTGCTTCTAACCAACTAATGGTTTGGTTTGCTTGGGTTGCGGGTTGTGCGGTATTCAAAATATGATTGCCTAAAGTAACGATGTTCGTCTAACTGGGCTTGGTATGAATGTTATATAGATTAAAGATTAAATCTAAATTAACTGAGATTTGGTGAGTAAAAATACAAACTCATTGCCTGATGAAACGTCTAGCCAATTAAATATAATATTTGGGTAAGCTGCTTCTAATGCTTCGCGATTATGGCCGATTTCAACAATCAATATGCCATCATCATTCAGGTGATTTGCGGCTTCACGTAAAATGGTATGTGTATGGTCTAAACCAGCAACACCACTGCCTAATGCGATTTGTGGCTCATTTTGATACTCGGCAGGTAATGCAGTCATGGAAGGCGCATCTACGTAAGGTGGGTTGCTGATGATGACATCATATTTTTTGCCTTTTAGGGCTTGAAACATGTGAGATTTAATCGCGGTGATTTGCGCTTCTAAACCATAGTTTTCAATATTGATATTGGCAACATCAATTGCATCTTGTGAGATATCAATCGCATCAATGGCGGCATTCGGAAATGCAGCAGCGAGCAATACACTTAAACAACCGCTGCCTGTACAGAGGTCCGCAGCGCTTTCTACCATTTCAGGATATTCGATCCATGGACTTAACGACCAATTGCCAGAATCTGAAGTATTAGAATCGTTATTTAATAACTCTGCAATAAACGAACGTGGAATGAGCACGCGTTCATCTACATAAAATTTCAGGCCTTGTAGCCATGCTTCTTTTACTAAATAGGCGGTAGGCGTATGTTCTGTAATGCGCTGCGTAATGAAGCCTGCAAGCTTAGTACGTTCACTTGTGATTAAGCGAGCATCTAAAAAATTCTCTAGCGTATCCATCGGCAAATGCAGCGCACTCATGGTGAGCCATACCGCTTCATCGTAAGCGTTATCAGTGCCGTGACCGTAAAAGATGTCTGAAGCTTCAAACTCACTTACGGCAAAGCGTATCCAGTCGCGGATGGTAATGAGTTCATTGATGGCAGTGTTGTTATTGGTCATGACGTACTTTATTCTAGTAATTTTTGTAGTGTGAGTTTGTAAGTTTCTTTAAGCGGCTCAATATCCGCAACGCCTACACATTCATTGAGTTTATGTATCGTTGCATTGAGTGGTCCAAACTCAATCACTTGTTTGCAAATATCGGCAATAAAGCGCCCATCAGAAGTGCCGCCAGTGGTGGATAACTCAGGCGTTACGCCATAAGCATGCTGAATCGCTTCAGTAATCGCCTCAACCAAATTACCGCGCGGCGTGATGTAAGGTGGTGAATATTCCCACTCCAAATTATATTCCAGCGCATGTTTATCTAAAATGGCGTGGGTACGTTTTTTTAAATTAGCTTCTGTGCTTGCCGTACAAAATCTAAAGTTGAATAAAATCTCAACTTCACCAGGCACTACATTGGTTGCGCCTGTACCACCATTCATATTGGAGATTTGCCATGAAGTAGGGGGGAAGTATTCGTTACCCGTATCCCAAACGGTTTCAACCATATCTTTAATGGCAGGGGCAACTAGGTGAATGGGGTTTTTAACTAAATGTGGGTAGGCAATGTGGCCTTGAACACCTTTAACGACTAACTTGGCAGATAGCGAGCCGCGGCGACCATTTTTGATCATGTCGCCTACTACTTTATTACTTGTAGGCTCACCGACGATACAGTAATCAAACAATTCACCACGTGCTTTTAATGCTTCAACCACTTTAATCGTGCCATCCACTGCTACACCTTCTTCATCTGAGGTAATCAGCAAGCCAATAGAACCTTTATGGTTTGGGTTTTCTGCGATAAATTCTTCGATACTGGTAATAAAAGCTGCTAACGATGTTTTCATATCTGCAGCACCGCGTGCATAGAGCATACCGTCTTTAATCGTAGGCTCAAATGGCGGCGTGTACCATTTTTCTAATGGGCCAGTTGGTACAACATCACTGTGGCCAGCAAATACCAGTAAAGGGCCAGTAGTGCCACGTCTGGCGTATAGATTATCTACATTACCAAAACGCATACGCTCAATTTTGAAGCCTAGTGGCTCAAGGCGAGAAATCATTAACTCTTGGCAACCAGCATCTTCTGGCGTGTTAGAGCGACGAGAGAGCAGGGCAATCGCGAGGCTTAATGTTTTACTATAATTAGATTGAGTCATGTTATTCTTTACTAGTAACTATTTGATACTAAAAGTCTCTTTGAAAGCTTGTTCAGAAAATCCTAAGCTGATAATTTGCCCGTCTTTTACCAGTACTGGACGTTTAATCACGGAAGTTTTTTTTAGCATTAAATTCAGTGCTGAGGCCGAATCAATAACTACAGATTTTTCAGTATCAGATAAATTGCGCCAAGTCATCCCTGTGCGGTTGACTAGCAATTCCCAAGGCTGTTGTTTTAGCCAGTCAGTCAGTAACACCTTGTCTGCTACACCTTTTTTAAAGTCCTGGAATTCATGGGCAATAGCATTGATTGTGAGCCAATCGCGGGCTTTTTTAACAGTATTGCAGTTCGGGATGCCGTAGAGCTTCATTTGTATACTAATCTTTTAAATAAGTATATTAACAGTAGCTGTACTGAATGTCTGTCGTAAGATGGGATTGTGAGTTAAATTATTGATTATTCGTGATATAAATTATTGAGCTTTACATATGATAAAAAAGATTATGATTAGTTTTTTTGATAGTCGGCAATCACAAATTTTCCTGTAGATTCAAAATTTGTACCTAATTTTTTCATCAAAATTACTAATTTATCTTCTGGCATCGGTCTAGAAAATAGATAGCCTTGCATTTGGTCGCAATTTAACTCGGTCAATACTTCGCGTTGAGCCTCAGTTTCAACGCCCTCTGATACCACAATAAAGTCTAATGCGTGTGCTAGTCTAATCACTGCGTCTACCACTGCACGTGATTGTAGATTAATACCAATATCGACAATGAATTTTTTATCTAATTTTAGCTCATCAACTTTTAAGTTTTGTAGATAAGCTAAACTTGAAGGATGCGTACCAAAATCATCAATGGCAGTTTTGATGCCAGCTTCACTGAATTTTGTTAATAAAGCGTCAAATAGTTTTTGATTTTTAATCGCAGCAGCTTCGGTGATTTCAAAGGTTAAGCTATCATGCGATAACTTAAATCCGTCAAGTATCGCTATCACTTCATCCACTAGATTAGCATTACGAAATTGCCTTGATGAAAGGTTAATCGAGATATTTAAATATATATCATGGTTACGTAACCTGCAAGTCGTGCGGCAAGCTTCCACAATGACCCAATCATTGATTTGCTCAAGTAGACCAAACTTTTCTGCAGCAGGTACAAATGAATTAGGCAACATCAGACCTTTAGTCGGGTGTTGCCAGCGAATAAGGGCCTCTGCGCCAACAGGTGCTTGAGAATGGGTATCTACTTTTGGTTGAAAATGTAATCTAAACTCATTGTTAGCAATCGCATTACGTAAATCTTTTTGCATTTCCAGCATTTGATCTGAAGCAAGCTCAATCTCTGCATCAAAAAATCTAAATTGATTTTTGCCATCGCTCTTCGCGCGGTACATTGCTGCATCAGCACAAATCAATAAGGTATCAATATCACCACCATTTCTAGGAAACACTGCAATCCCTACCGAAGCGGAAATATTGATTTGATGATAGTTGATCACAAATGCTTGATTAACAGACTTCACAATGCGTTCGGCAATGGGCACAATATCTTTTTCGGATTTTATTTCTTCGATAATAGCAACAAACTCATCACCACCTATGCGTGCAACGACATCACAACCACGTACAGCAGTATTGAGTCGTTTAGCAATGATTGCAAGTACCTCATCTCCCACATGATGGCCATGCACATCATTGATAGGTTTGAAGTTATCTAAGTCTATAAATGCAACGGCAATAGCGTCTTTTCCACGTGAGCTGCGTTTAATCGCTGATTCAAGATGTTGTAGAAAGGCACGACGATTTGGCAGTTTAGTAAGCGTATCTACCATCGCTAAATCCGTCATTTGTTGATGATCACTTTTTTTGAAGATAGTAAATTTGAAGCTATCGTAGCTAAATTTATCGTAAAAAATGGCGACGATAAAAGTCATCAAAAATAAACAGATGAAACCTAAAGCAACCGTTACGCCCAGTAAAGTACTATTAAAACGCATGGGTGTATGGCTAATAGCATTAAGTGGAATCTCAATAGCGGCATTATATGTAAGATGTACGCCAGTAATTGCCAACGACATAATGATTGCGAAGACGGATTTAATTAGAAACGGAAATTCCCCTGAATAATTCTTGAGCCAAAACATAATAATAATACCGAGAATTGCCACTGCAATTGAGACGATGACCGCTATAACGCTCATAGAGGGGGAGAATGACACTGATGGTTGAATTTGCATCGAGTGGATGCTGAAATAGAAAATTGAAAAACCACTAATACCCGCGACAAAACCACCCGCAAGCAATGATTTAAGTGGAAGCATTTTTGTACTTGATACGGTGAGCACTGAAAGGGCCACTATCAGAGCAGAAATCCACGACATCAAAATGTAACTAGGGGCATAGCCCGTTGATTTAATCAAAGGGAATGCGAGGACATCAAGAAAATGAATCGCCCACAAGCTGGTACCCACGACCGACATACTAAGAGCGAGTAAAGGCTCTTTATTGTTAGCCTGAGACTTGTATAGCTTGCCAACTAAGCTGAAAGTGAGCAATACAGCAAAGTAACCCACTAGCATAGAAAGTACAATTAATCTTAGGTTGTAATTACTCATTATCACTTGGTTGCCTAATTCTTATAAGGATTAGAAATTTTTTAAGTTGTTATAATTAAGTAATTGCAAAGACTATGCCATCTAATCAATTGCAAGAAATAGATGAAAAAAAGCCGTAAAGCCAATAAAATAGAGGCTTTACAGCTTTTTAGATTCAAGTGCTAATTAAATATTTTTAGTTGCTTAGAATATTAAACTGTCGAAATTATGACAATCTTGCAATCAGAAGCCGCGTAATAATTCGTTAATACCTACTTTACCTAATGTTTTTTCATCGACTTTTTTCACGATGACCGCGCAGTAAAGGCTGTAACTACCGTCTTTAGAAGGTAAATTGCCAGAAACAACCACTGAACCCGCAGGTACACGGCCATAAGTAAACGTACCTGTTTCACGATCATAGATTTTAGTAGATTGGCCGATATAAACGCCCATAGAAATGACACAATTATCTTCTACGATTACACCTTCAACGACTTCAGAACGTGCGCCGATGAAACAGTTATCACCAATGATTGTTGGGCCTGCCTGCACTGGCTCTAATACGCCGCCAATGCCTACACCTCCTGACAGATGCACATTCTTACCGATTTGTGCGCATGAACCTACTGTTGCCCATGTGTCCACCATGGTGCCTTCGCCCACATAAGCACCAATATTGACGTATGAAGGCATTAAGACAGCATTTTTACCAATGAATGAGCCACGGCGTACAATTGCGTTAGGCACCACACGAAAGCCGCCAGCTTTGAAGTCTTCTTCAGTGTAGTCAGCAAACTTTGGCGGTACTTTGTCAAAATATTTAGTACAACCGCCGTCTAGCAATACGTTATCATCTAAGCGGAATGACAGTAATACCGCTTTTTTAAGCCATTGGTGTGTTTCCCAGTCTTGAGTATCACCTATGCGTGATGCAACGCGTAGTTTGCCGGCATCTAAATCTGCGATTACGCTGGCAACTGCTTCTTTCACTTCACGGCTTGCGTTTGCTGGATTGATATTGGCACGGTCTTCAAATGCGCCTTCGATAAAGTTTTGTAATTGACTCATGGTAATGTAAATTCTATTCCGAATAAAAAGGTGGCCTAACAAGCTTGGCATACCAAATAAAAAAAAGGTAAGGCAGCAAATACCCTATTTTACCCTAAACATTCACGAATCAAGAATTCCAATTCGAAAGTGTTATTTACCTGCTTTTGCTGCGATATATAAAGGACGTACTTTCGGTATTAGGGCCTTCAAGTCTGCAATACGACTTTCACCAGAAGGATGCGTACTTAAAAATTCAGGCGGTTTAGAGCCACCCAGTGCGCCCATTTTTTGCCACAATGTAACTGCAGCATCTGGATTGTAGCCAGCTCTCGCAGCAAGCTCTAAGCCCATTTCATCGGCTTCATGTTCAGCTGTACGGCTATTGGGCAATGTAAGTGCAACCGCTGCAAGCCCTCCACCTATCGCTAATGTAGCTGCAGCGTTATCGGAGTTTTTAGTGGCTATTCCCACAGCTAATGCTCCAGCTAATAACCCAAATTGTTGCGCTTTTGCACGCGACATCTGTTCACGTACATGTTCACGCAACGCATGTGAAATTTCATGACCAATCACTGCGGCCAACTCATCGTCACTTGGTTTGATTTGATCAATTAAGCCCGTATACACCATTATTTTGCCACCAGCCATGCAGTATGCATTCACTTCTTTGCTTTCTTGCACATTGATTTCCCAGTTCCATTTCAGGGCATCTGGTCTAAATACACCAACTTGTGCGATGAGTCTTTGAGCAATACCACGCACACGTTGTGTTTCTTGGCTATCCGTATTCAATAATTTTTTAGATTGTGCGTCATTAATCGTCTTTTGATAAGCAAGTGCAGATTGCTGTTCAGCTTCTTTTTCAGAAACTAAACCCACATATTGTTTGCGTTCTACACCTATAGTGCCAGCATTTGTTGTGCTGGTGGTAGCGCAACCGCTCAGACTTAAACTAAATACCGTGACACCGAACCAAAATATTTTATTAATTTTCATAATTTTTACTCCTAATCTACTAAATCTATAAAAATAGCACAATATTAAAATGCTACTTGAGAACCAAGCTCAACTACTCTATTTGGTGGTAACTTAAATTGGTGCGTAATTGTTTCTGCAGTTCTAAATAAACCAATAAATATTTTTTTACGCCAATAGGCCATTTCTGAGTTCTCGTGAGCGATAAGAATTTCTTTGCCAATAAAGAAAGAGATATCCATTGCTTCTAAAACCAAACCTTTTTCTGCGCATAATTTTAAATCACGTGGTAGGTCAGGCTCGTCTTTAAAGCCATATCTAACTGTAACTTTATAAAAGTCATACGGCAGTAGCTCTACTACCACACGTTCTTCGTATGGTGTATGTGGGAAATCTAAGAACTTAACTGTCAGTATTACTACTTTTTCGTGCAAGACTTTGTTGTGTTTTAAATTGTGTAACATAGCATGAGGTACGCCCTCTGGATTTGGCGTCATGAATAATGCAGTGCCCGGTACACGGGCTGGTGGGTGAGCGCCAATTGCCTCAATAAAAGGTTCTAAGGCCATTGCTTCATTTTTTAAGTGTATGAATAATAAAGAGCGACCTGTTTTCCATGTGATCATTAAGGTGAAAATGACAACGCCTATTGCTAATGGCACCCATCCACCATCAGGTATTTTCAAAACATTAGCGCTAAAAAAAGCAACATCTATGATTAAAAATAACGAAACTAAAGCACCAGTTTGAAATTTACTCCAGCCCCAAATACTATGAAATACAAAACCTGCTAGTAATGTAGTAATGACCATATTACCTGTTACAGCAATACCGTAAGCTGCTGCTAGATTGACTGATGATTTAAACCCGATGACTAATACCATAACTGCTAGCATTAGACCCCAATTTATACGTGGCATATAGATTTGTCCCTCTTGGCTTTCTGAGGTGTGCTCTACGTGCATGCGTGGTAAGTAGCCTAATTGTAGTGCTTGACGTGATATTGAAAAGGCTCCAGTAATCACTGCTTGTGATGCTATCACTGCAGCAATTGTTGCTAAGATAATGAGTGGGTAAAGCATCAAATCTGGAGCAAGTAAATAAAAGGGGTTTTGCATTGCCTCAGGATTTTTAAGTATGAGAGCGCCTTGGCCAAAGTAATTTAAAACCAACGCGGGTAATACAAGAACTGTCCAAGCAACACGGATTGGTAATCTACCAAAATGACCCATGTCCGCATACAATGCCTCTGCACCTGTTACTGCAAGCACCACACCCCCAAGCGCTACAAAAGCTAACCATGGCCCAGTTGCAAAAAATTTAATTGCATAAATAGGATTCAGTGCGTTTAAGATAATTAGGTTTTGCAATATACTATTAAAGCCTAGGATGCCTAAAGTAGCAAACCAAATTAACATTACTGGCCCAAAAAAAGCACCGACTAGTGCAGTGCCTTTGCTTTGTGCCCAAAATAATATAAACAAGACCAGTAACGTTATTGGTATTACTAACGGTTTTAACGCTGGCGCGGCAATCTCAAGACCCTCAACTGCAGAAAGCACTGAAATAGCAGGAGTAATCATTCCGTCAGCATAAAACATACACGCGCCTAAAACGCCTAGTAAAATAATGATATGTTGTTTTTTTACACTATCAGTTAAGTTGCGGCTAGCTAGTGCTAATAATGCCATGATTCCACCCTCACCTCGATTATCAGCTCGCATGATAAATGCAACATATTTAACTGAAACCACCATAATAAGGGACCAAAAAATCAGCGATAAAATGCCGAACATATTGGCTTCAGTTAATGGTACGGGGTGTGTGCCTGCAGAAAAAACTTCTTTCATAGTGTACAAAGGACTAGTACCAATATCACCAAAAACAACGCCTAATGCGGCTAAAGTGAGTGCAGGAAGTTTAGGTTTATTGCCAGTTGAAGTTGACATTAAAATTAAGACGCAATTGTGTTGAAGAATTCATTATCAATCAACTTAAGCACTTAGCCAATTTTTTTTGATTAAATTTTAAAATGAATATGTTTGCTAGCATTTAGTACAGTCTATATTAATCACAAATTATAAGTTTCTATACTTAGTCATTCTTAAGGTTAGTAATGACTGCATCTGCCGAGCCAGTATTAAAAGTCATGGTGACTTCATCACCACTTTTTAATTGTTTGCTTGAGGTCACAATCTCTCCCAATGTGTTTTGTACAAACGCATAGCCACGTGTAAGTACCGCTTGTGGATTAAGGTGTTGTAGATTTTGACTTAATCTAATTAAATTATGCTGCTTAGTTTGTAATTGTTGATTAACGCAACTATTTAATCTGTTTGAAATTTGAGTAAGTTGAGATTTTTGTTGCTCAATATGTTGTATGGGTGAAATCAATCTGCGAGCGAGATAGTCGAGGGCTTGTGCGCGCTGATTTAATAAATACTGCAGATTTCTAATAAATTGACTATTTAATACATTGAGTGAATTAAGTAGTGATTCACGAGATGGTGTTGCCAATTCAGCGGCAGCTGTAGGCGTGGCGGCACGTGTATCTGCAACAAAATCACAAATTGTAAAGTCAGTTTCATGGCCTACACCACTAATGATAGGAATATTGCAATTGGCGATGGCACGAGCGACGATTTCCTCGTTAAATTGCCACAAATCCTCGATACTGCCGCCACCTCTACAAATAATCAACACATCACATTCTGCACGAAAATTTGCTTGGTTAATCGCATTTGCTATTAATGTTGCTACGCCTTTCCCTTGCACGGGCGTTGGATAAATTACAATTGGAATACTCGGCATACGTCGTTTTAGCGTAGTTAATACATCTCTTAGTGCTGCAGCATCTGGCGAAGTCACAATGCCAATTTTTTTCGGATGAATAGGGAGTTGTTTTTTTAATTGGCTATCAAATAAGCCTTCAGCTTGCAGTTTGAGTTTTAGTTTTTCAAAGGCTTCAAACAAAACACCCAAGCCTGCGCGCTGTAAAAATTCTACAGTGAGTTGAAATTCGCCACGCGCTTCATAAAGCCTAACGTTGCAGCGCGCTTCAACTTTGTCACCTTCTTTTGGTGTCCAATCGATATAGCTATTACGCCCCTTAAACATCACACAACGCACTTGTGCTTTGTTATCTTTAAGTGAAAAATACCAATGACCGCTAGCTGCACGCGTAAGGTTAGAGACCTCTCCGGATACCCAAAATAATGGAAAACTTTGCGTGAGCACTTGATTCGTTAAACCATTCAGCTCGCTGACAGTCATTACTTTACGGTTCAAGTCAGTAGGATTTAAGTCGCTACGAGCTAATTTATCGTGACTTAAGTCTTGGCTGAAGAGTGGTTGACTATGAAAATCTAGCTTGTTTTGCTCGTTCAAAATACGTTTAATCCGTTACAATCTATACCAATTATTATAGGTGTTAAATAAGATGATGCGTCAATTATGTAGTAAATTATTCAGTGGTCGTGCTGGCTATTTCTTAGGATTTATTGGTAGTTTTGGCTTGGTAGGTTTAGCCTTAGTAATACAAACTAAATACCATTTAGAGCCCTGCCCACTATGCATTTCACAGCGTATGGTGTTTATGGGCTTAGGTTTAATTTTTTTAGCCGCTGCCATACAAAAGCCTATGCAATTAGGGCGAAAAGTTTATGCACTATTATTAGTATTGACTTCTTTAGGCGGTGCTGGCGTAGCGATTAGACATTGGTATTTGCAGGCGCACCGCGACACGATGATTGCAGACTGCGGCGTTGGGTTTGACTATATGTTTGATAATTTTCCGTTGCAAAAAGCGCTCACTTTAGTTTTTCGCGGTACAGGTGATTGTGCAGCTATCGATTGGACTTTTTTGGGATTAAGCCTGCCACAATTAGCGCTGATCAACTTTATTGGCTTTGCAGTGTATGCGTTATATTTAATTAAACGTACTTAAAATAATAACCGTGAATAATAACTTTCAGAAAAATAGCTTAAATATTAAATTAATATGAATTTTAAAACCATAGACCATTTTATTGGCAATACACCACTTGTTAGGGTACAACGTATGGCAGGTGATACTAGCAATACGATTTTGTTGAAACTCGAAGGTAATAACCCTGCAGGTTCAGTAAAAGATAGGCCTGCTTACAGCATGATTATGCGTGCCGAAGTGCGTGGCGAGATTAAACCAGGCGATACGCTTATTGAAGCGACTAGCGGTAATACTGGCATTGCTTTGGCGATGGTTGCAGCCATGCGCGGTTATAAAATGATTTTAGTGATGCCTGACAATCAAAGCATAGAGCGCCGTCAAAGCATGCGGGCTTATGGTGCAGAGCTGGTCTTAACGCCTAAAGATGGCAGTATGGAGTTGGCGCGCGATGTAGCCATGAAGTTACAAGCAGAAGGTGAGGGGATTGTGTTGGACCAATTTGGTAATTCAGATAATCCCTTGGCGCATTATGAAGGAACTGGACCAGAGATTTGGCGCGATACCGATGGGGAAATTACCCATTTTATTGCCAGTATGGGTACCACTGGTACGATTATGGGTGTTTCGCGCTATTTGAAAGAGCAAAATCCTAATATTAAAATTATAGGTGTTCAGCCTGAAGACGGTGCGCAAATTCCAGGCATTCGTAAATGGCCAGTTGAATACATGCCCACAATATTTGAAGCTAAGCGCGTCGATGAACTGCGTTATGTCAGCCAACGGAATGCAGAAAATATCACACGTAAATTAGCGACTGAAGAGGGTATTTTTGCGGGAATTTCAAGTGGGGGGGGCCTTTATACGGCTTTGCAATTATCTGAAGAAGTAGAAAACGCAGTCATAGTCTCTATTGTATGC
>JAYTHN010000269.1:0-4161 GCA_043732505.1 Methylotenera sp. | reverse complement strand
GAAGAATCTATAAAAGATATTACGGTACAAACTAATTTAATAGAGTCTCGTTTGCTTACAGGTGAAGCTAAGTTATATCAGGAGTTTTTAAATCAGATAAACCAAACAATGGATACGACCAGTTTTTTTATAGCCAAACTCAAAGAACAGGATAATCGTCATGCTAAATTCAATGACACTGCTTATAACCTAGAACCTAATATCAAAGAAAGCCCTGGTGGCTTGCGCGATTTGCATATGCTGATGTGGATCACTCAAAGCTTGAATATGCGAAAGACCATACAAGGATTAAATGACAAAACTTGGACTTTATTAGTTAAGCAAAATATTATTACAGCGTTAGAAGCACGACAAATTCAGCAACATCAAAAAAACTTACAATCATTGCGTATACGCTTGCATTTTTTAAGTAACCGTCGTGAAGATAGATTACTATTTGACTACCAAAATGAGTTGGCAGCAATATTAGGATATGTAAATACTCAGCATAAGCGTGCCAGTGAACAATTGATGCAAAGCTATTATCGTAGCGTTAAGTTCGTACGATTGATTAACGAGATTTTGCTTAAAACTTTACAACAAATACAGTCCACCACATCTCGCCGCATTACTAATATTAATGAACGCTTTGAAGCACATGATCAGTGGCTTGAAGCCAAAACTGCGGGCTTGTTGCAGCAAGACCCATCATCCATTTTAGAGGCTTTTTTATTGTTGCAACAGCACCCAGAATTGGCAGGCATGGGTGCATCGTTGCTACGTAATTTGCAACGTGTTAGAAACTTAGTCAATCATGATTTTCGACAAAATCCACGTAATAAAAAACTATTTATAGCAATACTCTCCCAGCCTTACGGCGTGAATCATGCCTTACGCGCGATGAATCGCTATGGCATTTTAGGTGGTTATATTCCAGCGTTTGGTAAAATTATTGGCCAAATGCAGCATGATTTATTTCATGTTTACACTGTAGATGAGCACATCCTGAATGTATTGGCTATTCTACGCCGCTTTACTAAGCCTGATTTGAAACATGAGTTCCCGCTATGTAGCAAATTATTTGCCGCATTTGATGCGCCACATTTACTCTATTTAGCAGCCATATTTCATGATATTGCCAAAGGCCGTGGCGGCGACCACTCCACGCTAGGTACGATTGATGCTATTAAATTTTGCAAGCTCCATGGCTTAACTAAAGAAGACTGTGCATTGGTAGGTTGGTTAGTAGAAGCACATTTGAAAATGTCATCTACCGCGCAAAAGTCTGACTTATCCGACCCAGCAGTGATTGATTTTTTTGCTGGTTTTGTACAAAATGAACGTAGATTAGTTGCATTGTATCTGCTAACAGTGGCAGATATTCGAGGAACAAGCCCTGCAGTGTGGAATGCGTGGAAGGCGAAGCTATTAGAAAGCTTATTTTGTGCCACTCAACATGCGTTGCAGCATAAAATATTACCTTTACAACAAGCGATTGCATCACGGCAACAAGAAGCTGCAAAAAAATTAAATAAATTTGGCTTAAGTGCGAATGCTTATGAGCCTCTGTGGGCTCAGTTTGGTGCTAATTATTTCATACGTCACGAGAGTGATGAGATTGCATGGCAAAGCCGCTTACTTACGCCTCACTTAAATAGCACATCACCGATTGTCAGAGCGAGACTAAGCCCAAGTGGTGATGGTATTCAGGTAATGATTTATACCAAAGATCGAAGTGATATATTTACACGTATTTGTAATTTCTTCGATCGTATGGGTTATGGCATTGCTGAAGCGAAAATTTATACGACAGATCATACTTATGCTTTAGATAGTTTTATCGTTTTAGATCAATCAGGTAAATCAGTAAGTTATAGTGGTTTATTAAAATTTATTGAAGTAGAACTCACCAAAAAACTATCTGAAAATAATGAATTAGAGTCACCGTTACAAGGCCGTATCAGCAGGCAAGTGAAACACATGCCAATAGAAACACAAATTACTATTACTGAAGAAATAGAACATAATTATCATAAGTTAGAAATTGTTGCAAATGACAGACCAGGATTACTTGCAATGCTAGCGCATAAATTTTTGGTACAAAATATTGAATTGCATAACGCTAAAATCAATACATTAGGTAACCGGGCAGAGGATACTTTTTTAATTTCAGCCAAAAAAGATCAGAAATTGGATACCCAACGTATTGCCATGTTAAGAGAATCACTATCAAAAGATATTTAAAACCCATAATAGATAATAAAAAAGCCTTGATTAATTAAGGCTTTTTTATTATTCAATTCTAATTAGACTAGCTATGTTTATAATGTTTTTTCAACTGTGAAACCACTTCCCAGTTTGATTTCATGCCTTTAGGAAACACTACGAAATCACCCGCTTTAATGACTACTGTTTCGCCGCCTTGTGGAGTCACATGAATTTCGCCTTCAAGTACGTAAGCACTTTCTGTCATACCGAAATCTAGTGGGAATTTTGATGGTGCACAATCCCAAATAGACCAACTTGAAACGCCTAACGATTTTAATTTTTCTTCAGATGGGTTATGTTCTACTGTAATTTGACTCATTTTAATTCCTAAATAGTATAAAAACAAAATATAGCTACTCGTTAAAGCAGCTTAAAACTCAATTCATGATTGTAGCAAATATCAAACTACAGGTAAATCTAATCATTTTGATGACAGCTACTCGATTTATTTACTAAGCTTACGAAGTTGCCAATCACCCTGCCCCATTAGCACCAACTCTTGCGTGTGAAAAGCCAGCAAACTACTACGGTGGCCGACACTGACTAATATACTCTGTGGTAAAGACTCTCGTAATAGTTGGTACATGGCATATTCAAGGCCCTCATCCATGGCTGAGCTCGCTTCATCTAAAAACACAACTTGCGCTTTTGAAAGTAGTGCTCTACCTATAGCTAAGCGCTGCTGTTCGCCCACAGAAAGCCTACTCGTCCAATCGGCCTCTTCCTCTAAATTTTCAACCAGATGTGCAAGTTGGCATTTACGTAAAGTCTCTGCTGCGGCACCCCCTTGCTGCGCAGCATTTGGATAATATAAAGCTGCACGTAAACTACCCAATGGTATATACGGTTTTTGTGGCAAAAATAATGACGCTGTTAATGGTCGCCTCACGGTGCCTTCAACATATGGCCATAAGCCAGCAATTGCACGTAATAAGGTTGTTTTGCCAACACCAGATTGCCCGCGAATAATCACGGCTGACCCGTGAGTTAGGGTTAAATTTAGGTTTTTAATCAGCACGAAATTATTTGGATTTTTAACCGTTAGCGATTCTGTCATTACCGTATCTTGAACCTGGCTAATCTGCGCTGCAGGCAATTGTTCCACACCGTGAATAATATCTAAAAAGCCAGTAAGCCGATTAAGCACAGCACGATAATTGGCAAAGGTGTCATATGAGCTTCTAAAAAATGAAAGCGCATCTTGTACTTGGCCAAATGCTTGGGCAGTTTGCATCATGTCGCCCAAAGTAATTTGCTTATTCAATAATCGTGGCGCCTGCACAATAAAAGGAAACACAACGGCCGCTTGGCTGATTGCTAAGTTGAAACCATCAAACTTAAGTGTTCTGTAGATAATTGACCACATATTGGTAATTACATTAGCAAATCGAGCGAGTAAATTGCCGCGCTCAACGGTTTCACCTTTGTAAAAAGCGATGCTTTCACCATATTCTCTTACGCGAATTAAGCTGTAACGAAAACTAGCATTAAATTTTTCGTTCAAAAAGTTAAGTGAAATCAGTGGCCTGCCTAGCCAAACAGCAAACACAGTAGCGATAATTACGTACAGATAAACTAAAAACACCATGGCACGAGGAATCTCAATACCAAAAAGCACCAGTACCCCAGATAAACTCCATAGAATAATGGTGAATGAAAATAAAGAAACTACCGCATCAAGTAAACCCATTGAAAGCGTAAGTGATTGCGTGACAAAAGCATCCACATCTTGCTGAATACGTTGGTCTGGGTTATCTGCATCAACCATTAAAAACTGACTACGATAATAGGCTTGTTTTTCCAGCCACTGCGAAATTAATGACTCAGTAAGCCAGCTACGCCAACGGATTAAAAAGACTTGTCGAAGATAATAATTGAGTAGCGCGCGCCCTACATGAATAGTGGCAAGGACAG
>JAYTHN010000268.1:0-4173 GCA_043732505.1 Methylotenera sp. | reverse complement strand
AAGTACTTATTTTTTAGCTGGTTCAGCAGGTTTTGTATCTTTAGCTGGTTTAGCCATTTCTTTAGCTTCTACTTTAGCAGACTCTTTAGCTTCTACTTTAGCAGACTCTTTAGCTTCTGTTTTTGCAGATTCTTTAACTACTTTAGTTACGCATGTACCGCCCTTGTGATGCTTGCCTGTACCGCCAGTTAATTCTTGACCTTTTGGACAAGCCATTGCTGATGCTGAAGCTACGCCTAATGCAAGAGTTAATACTAACGCTAAAAGTTTATTCATGATGCAAATCCTATTCTTGGTTGTTGAGTTGAGTTACTGATACGTAATGTAATCCATGAAACTTGCACTAACCTTACAACTTTAAAGTTTTTTGTATTAGTTCTTTACATGGGGATGAAAAAATATTTATAAATCCTAGATAAAACCATACACTTTTTCTAGAATTATCATTGATTAAATAACGCTGAGAGGATTTCTTTATGGAGTTCTTTTTGTTTATTTTTTATTGACTGAGTTACCGTGACAAATTGCAATAATTTTATAATTATGAATTTGATTCTTGGGTTTTATCACTGATGCTTGAATATTATGCTAATGAGTCAAACAACTTTGGAACCGATAAGTCTTAATGCCTAAAAATCACGCTTTGGTGCATCATTAGGACTATATCAACAATTTAACTAATAAGCCTACCGCATAGCCTTAGCCTAATTAACTAATGCGAAAATGCAGCTCTTCACTGCACTGGTGGTGGCACTATTAAATGAAGGCATTTTGAAGGAGTGTTTATGCATAATCATAAAAAAGACATTTTTTATCCTCTATAATCTGCTGCATCTTCTATCGCATTCGAAAAATGGAATGATACAGAAGCTAATCAAGCTTTTGCAGTAGAGGTATGGAAGTTGAAATACCCAGAGCAACTCGCTCCATTATTAAACGGGGAAGTTTGCGACAGAGCATATTTAGCACACCTTCAGCACGATACGGAAGTTGAAATTCAGGAGGCAATAAGCAATTTGATTTCTGATGGATTGTTAACTCTATTAAGCCCTAATACCCAAATGGCAACAAGTGACTTAGCAGGTGCATTCATTTCAAAAAATGAGCTTATTCGCCTTATATATGAGATGGTTATAGTGAGCGGCATAAGTGATGTGATTAAACTAGACCGCGAAAGTTTTGATCAAGACAAAGCTGAAAGTCACCGTCGTCGCACTTTGGAACGATATACACTTAAATAAGCTGCTATTTTAATATGTAAAGAAACAGGCGAACGTACAGACGAAATGCTTAAGAAATTAATAAAGACCGTCTCTGATGAAATCCTACCCGTATATGAGCACAGAAAGAATGCCCTATATCAATCCCAAAAAGTTCGCACATTTCATGAAGAGGCTTATTGGAACGACTTGAACATATGGTTAGGGGAGAAAGAAACTCGATTAACGTGGCAGTTCCCTTCACCAGAAAAAACAAGCACTACTATTGAAGCTTTGCCAATTAATAAGGCCTAAGTAATTAAAGGTGTACCAAAGAGGGTAATTCAGAGGGTGTTTGCTGGCTTGCACTTTAGTAATGCCCAATGGCGTGATAATTTAGGTGGTGTATCTTAATGGCTAGAGCCTTGTCTAGTATCAAGAGGTAGTAGAGCTAAACAAGTTTCGCACACATGAAACCCTGTTTTAATCGGTATATCACTTATGGACAAAGGCATAACCAAAAAACAAATTAATTTAGTGTTTATGAATTTGAAGGATTGGTCGGCTGAATGGCAAGAAAAAACAGATTTA
The DNA here is from genome assembly GCA_043732505.1 of Methylotenera sp. Classification (GTDB taxonomy): domain Bacteria; phylum Pseudomonadota; class Gammaproteobacteria; order Burkholderiales; family Methylophilaceae; genus Methylotenera. Next base: position 2,383 of record JAYTHN010000268.1, on the reverse strand, counting down.
ATGGATTAACATACGGCACACTCTTACGGCGAACATACGGCACACCTACGCTGTAGTTCTCATAAAACCTAGATATAACATACGGCGGTATGAGTTATAAAAATACCGTAAGGGATAACGAAGTCTTGTAAATCAAAAACAGGACTTCAAAATGGAAACAGTTACAAATCAGCAAGACTCTAACTCTTTAGTATATTAATTCAAATTCACACCACTGGCACAAGTTACTAATCCAACAGTGCCAACCGATGCAGCCGCGTACTACTTAAATCGTAAACCACAAACAATGCATCAATGGGCATGCCTGGAAAATGGGGCTATTCGTCCAGTGCGTATCAATGGCCGTCTGGCATGGAATGTTGCAGATATTCGCAACCTGTTAGCAGGGGGCAAATAATGAAAAACTCGAGCCACCACCAAGTAAAACCTGAGTTTAAGCAAACATCATCCTTGCTTTATGCATATTTTAACCCAACATATCCTAAAACTCATAAACTGCCGCATAGATGCCTTTTTATGATGCTAAACGGGCAATCATTCACATATCCAGAGTTTGAAGTTATCACTGGTAGCTGGAGATTATCCGCCATTATATTCACGCTTAAAGGTTTGGGCTGGCCTGTAGATTCTCATGACATAGCTGCACCAAGTAAAGACTGCCCCTCACGCATAATTAGCCGCTATTACTTAACCGATGAAACAATTGCTAAAGTGTTTGGTGGCGCAAATGAATAGTGAAATCAATCGTGCTACTAGTGCCTTATTCTGCATAGACGCTGGTTGCTGCCGTGTAGACTGGGTAAAGGTTGGGATGTCAGCAAAAGCGGGTGGATTATCATTTGACGATTTTCATACTTGGAGCGCTACCGCTGGCAATTATTCCGGTAACAGAGATTTTCATAACGTATGGAAATCATTTAATGCTAGTGGTGGTGTAACTGCATCGACATTATTGCAATGGCCTATGAAAGCGGCTGGCAAGATACCGATTCACACTTTAAAAGTCCACGTCCTTCACTAAGTATTGTTAAGCCTACGATAAGTCCACCAGCGCGTATTGTGCAAGACTCAAATGCTAATGCAATGGCTGTTTGGGATAGTTGCATACCTGCGACAACTGCCGAAGGTTATATTTACAGAAAACAAGGAAATCCAGAAGGATTAAAAATTTATCCTGCTAATGCAAAAACACTGGTTATCCGTGGGTTGAGTATGACGGGTTATTTAGTGGTGCCGTGTTGGGATAGACAGCTCCTGCAAACATTACAATTCATACCTCCAGATAAGGGAGATAAGTTAAACCTACCTAATGCATCTTTCAATGATGGATTTTTCACAGTGGGGAAAATAACAGACCGCGTGTTTATCTGCGAAGGCATAGGGCAAGCATGGGCAATTAATCAAGTCACTGGACAAGCTGCAATCGTTTGTTTTGATGCTAGTAGATTAAATCGAGTTGCTGAAGTGGTTCGCGCTGAGATGCCTTTCATAAAAATGGTGCTAGTGCCAGACGCTGGAAAGGAATTACAGGCCGCCGAAATAGCCACAGCCGTTTCATGTGGTTATGTAGAGTTATCCGAAAGCAGCCCTAAAAACTACGATGTTAACGATTATCTTATCGAGCATGTTATGTGTGCCTTGGCTGACCTGTTAAACCGCGTTAAAACGCCTGAAATGAAGTACAAGATGCCTTCTGGTGCCAACCTTTACAATACCGCGCCAATGAAATGGATGATACGTGGCGTATTACCCGCCGAAGGATTAGCCGCCCTATATGGTGCTAGTGGAAGTGGTAAAAGTTTTCTTGCGCTTGAAATTGGTTGTGCCTTTGCTAGTGGTGTTGAATGGTTTTGAAGGCGGGTTACTCAAGCCCCTGTAACCTATGTTTGCTTAGAAGGTGAAGCTGGGTTGGGTAAACATGTAAAAGCCTGGAGTTTGCATTATGAAAAGACCGCGCCTAATTAACTACAGTTTATAACGCAGCCTTTCGAATTGTTAAGTAATGATGCGGCAGAACTAGCTAAGGCTGTGATTGCTGGTGGTGCTAATGGCTTAGTGATGCTTGATATATTAAACCGCGCGTCCGAAGGTGCAGACGAAAACTCAAGCGGTCAATATGGGCAAGCTAATTGCAGCAGCCAAGCGACTGCAAAACCTTACTGGTGGGCTAGTGTTATTAGTACACCACACTGGCAAAGATGCTGCAAAAGGACTGCGTGGACATTCAAGCCTACGGCAAGCTAATTTTATAGCGCTAGTGAGAAATTCCAACCCACTTTTGCCATTAGTGAATTTAACGTGTTGCCGGCAATGTTTGACTGAGCTGTCGTTCAGCGTTGATAAGTTAACTTCCGGGATCGGCCCGAAGTGGTCATTGAATAAA
>JAYTHN010000267.1:0-1156 GCA_043732505.1 Methylotenera sp. | reverse complement strand
TGATTTGTTTGTAGTATTTACTGCCACGCACATTGGTGTGACTGGCTAAAGTTTCGTCTTCTGCATTCAGTCTAGGTCGCTTAAAGTAATGTTAGTTAGCGCACTGACTTTGTACATAGTTGTAACTATTATCGAGCTCCCATATTAAAATTCTAATATAAAAATTAAGGAATATTTCTCATGAAAAAATCAATTATTAATACATTTATTAACACTGCTTTTATAGCTAGCTTGAGTCTTTCAACAATGTGTGCAATTGCTGGGCCAGACTCAATGCAACAGGATTTAATGCGCAAAGTTCAAGCATCACAGCAAAAACTCAAGCTGGCTCAGGCTGCTAATGGCGCTGAACAGCAAAAACTCATGGGCGAACATATGCAGATGCTTCACGACGACATGAAAGCCTGTCGTGAAATGAAACCTAAAGCAGGGATGACAGAATCAGAGCGTGATGCGTGGTTTACAGAACATCAAAAAGTCATGGATGACATGATGAGTCAAATGATGGAAGAGCATAAAATGAAAATGTCTTCCGCTCCATGTGATGTTATTAAGAAATAACTTATAAGGACAATAAAGACAATTTACAAATTACTTAGTTAAAAATGGTCGACCATTTTTGCCGGCCATCTTTATTTGCTACATCACCATTTTTTTACATTCTTCGGCACAACTACGACAAGCTTGAGCACATTCGGTGCAACATGCCATGTAGCACAATCACATTCAGTAGCACATGCTTCGCAAGTATCGGCACATAACTCACACAAAGCAGCAGCATGCTTGCTTCCCCGAGCCATGAATGCAACAGATAGTTGACTGAGTTAGGTCTAGTTTTGTAGTCGTGCAAGTTGATGATACTTTATCAACTTGTTAGGAGATTACATGAAACGTGTGCCCCGTCGTATTTTTACAGAAGAATTCAAAAAAGAAGCTGTTTGCTTATCTGAAGAGCAAGATTTAACGTTAGCAGAAGTGAGTCGCAATTTAGACATTGCACCCAAGTCACTTAAAGCCTGGGTAATTCTGTATGATGCCGGCTCGCTTAAAGGCAGCATCGGTGTTGCCAAGCTCACACCCGATCAATTGCGTATTCGTGAGCTAGAACGTGAGCTTGCAATTGCCCGTGAAGAGCGAGACATATTAAAAAAAGCCA
>JAYTHN010000266.1:0-1157 GCA_043732505.1 Methylotenera sp. | reverse complement strand
CAACATGATATTGAGCGCGCTTTTTAACTTTTATTACAGATAAAACTAAATTTTTTACACCAGATTTCGCTCGCGTAACTCTGATTTAATATAAGCATAGTAGATAGGCGCTGCGACAATACCTGCCAAACCAAAAGCAGCTTCCATAGCTAACATCGCAATCAGCAACTCCCAAGCATTTGCACGAATCTGACTACCGACGATTCGCGCATTTAAAAAATATTCAAATTTATGAATTAAAATTAAGTAAATCAAAGATCCTATAGCAACACCCAATGATTGACTTAGGCTCACCACTACTACTATGGTATTAGAGATTAAATTACCAATGACTGGAATCAAACCGACCACAAAGGTAATCGCAATCATCGTTTTAACAAGTGGCAAGTGAATACCCATCAATGGCAATACCACCGCCAAATAAATAGCAGTAAATATCGCGTTGATAGCAGCAATCCGCAGTTGCGCAAATACTACACGCTGAAAAGCGTCACTAAATAAACTCCCACGCTCAGCAAGCGCGCGTGCAACTGGCTTAAAATTATCAATGGCAACTGCTTCACGTACAGCAAGCACTCCACCAATGACCATTCCTAATATAATGTGTGCAGTGATACGTCCTGCTTCTTTGCCTACTACTTGCAACTCTCCTGCATGAGTACGTAACCAAATAGTAGCCTCTTCTTTAAATGTAATCGCATCTGCGGGTAAGTGCTCTAATAACCAGCTAGGCAGAATTTTGCGTGAATCTTCAATGATCTGTGCCATTTTTGCCAGTAGCACCGTTAAGCTACCTGCATCAGATCTAAAAAAAGCGACCAGACCAACACCAGCTAATCCAAGTAAACTCACCACTATCATCACCAAAATGCCAGCAGCCCAAAATTTGGAGCGATTACTTGGCCGTTTAGTAGGGAATTGACGCGCAATATAGGGCGTAATGATATGCACTAACTCGTAAACTAGTAAACCTGCTAGCAATGCTGGCAATAAGTTAAACACTAAGATAAAAAGTAAAGTGAAGCCCGTTAAAGTCCAAGCAGATATTTCATAAATTGTTGGGGATGGTATTTTTTTAATCATAAAAATGGTTAGCTTTATTTAAGTACAAAAATACGTGATTAACAATGGCATTCTATTCACTAAATGGCTGAAAT
>JAYTHN010000265.1:0-1157 GCA_043732505.1 Methylotenera sp. | reverse complement strand
GGTTGATTAGCATGATGAAGTGCGCACCATTAATCGCAATATACTTACCACCTTGGATTGGAATATTAACCCTACTTGGGGCATCACCCTCAAAGTGCCGCTTGTAAGCCGTGCGCATCAACATATTTTTAATGATGATAATGGGGCAGGGGGGTACCGACCCAGAAGTTGAAAAGTGGAATTTTTCTGGTTTGGGTGATGTGCAAGCAATTGCATGCCATCGTTTTTATTCAGATAAAGACAGTAATGCTGGTTTAAGATTTGGCCTAAAATTATCTAGGGGCAGTATTCACAAAAGCAATAGTGAAGAAAACGCAGAGCGTACCTTGCAACCTGGTAGTGGCAGCGTAGATACTTTATTAGGTGCTTATTACAATTACCGTACAAGTAATACTGCTTGTTTTGTGCAAGGCATGTGGCAACAAAGCGTGCATGAGCGTGATGACTTTGGGCCAGGTCGAAAATTGAGTGCTGACTTGGGAATGAGTTACAGCGCTACGCCAGAGTTGAATCTTTTATTACAAGTGAATTTGCAGCATAAGTCTAAAGACAGCGGCGCAAATGCTGAAACTGCAGATTCTGGTGGTCAATCTATTAACCTAAGTCCAGGTTTTAGTTATCGCGTTACATCAACCACGCAAGTGTATGATTTTATACAAATACCCATCTATCAATATGTAAATGGAGCACAGCTGACTGCGGATTGGTCAGTGACTTTGGGCATTAATACTGCGTTTTAAACGACGCGTTTTTAATACCCCCTTTTATATTAAACATTCGATTTCAAGTCAAATTATTTGACTTGAGGGCGACGATTTTTGGAGTTTTTACATGAATGAAGCTTTTAATTACACACATATTTATTTATGCGTGCTGAGTGCGCTCGCATTTAACTTTTCAAATGTAGCATTTGCAGAAGAGAAAGAGGCTATCAATTTAGATGAAGTAATGGTGACGGCGCCAATAGACAGTCGTATTATTAACCATCCTGCTGCAGTTGAAACCTATACCAAGCAACAGATCGAAGACACCATAAAAGCGACTACTTCTCAGCAAACTTTGAAATATTTGCCGAGCTTTCAAGTCCGCGAACGCTATATTGGTGATCGCAATGGCCCTATTGCCACGCGTACTACTGGCACACTTTCTAGTGCACA
>JAYTHN010000264.1:0-4182 GCA_043732505.1 Methylotenera sp. | reverse complement strand
CAATATTATTATAGCTTTAAAACTTTTAGGTATCTATTACTTTGGTGCGCTTAATTAATTTTTATGGCTGAATGCTAATGCTTTGTATGGTTAACACTTTTATAATCTATGCGGTGCAGTGTAAGAATAACTGTTAAAATTGACTGTTGTTTTTTACAGCACCGCAATTAAAAATATTGGAGTGGGGAATTGAAAGATTACTATGCTGCTCTGGGTATCGCTGCTAATGCTACCATCGCTGAAATAAAAAGCGCCTATCGAAAAAAGGCCTCTCAACTACACCCTGACAAAAACACCTCTAGTGAGGCACCTGCCAAATTTAGGGAAGTACAAGAAGCATATGAAACGCTTTCCGAAATCGACAAACGTAAGAGCTATGATGAAAACCGCAGGCGTAGTCTATTGGACAGTCCAATAGATACGGCACGTGAAATTTGGCAGTATTATTTAAATGGAATCTTGAAAAAATGAGAATATCGCGTTACTTTACTGACCTAATGGCAACTTATGTAGCTGATGTCGAAGATTTAAAAACTGACTCCAATGGTGACGATGTTTTGAGCGCACGACTTAAAGAAAAACGCGCTCAAATTCCCGATTTGTTACCGATGATGGCCACTAACCCCGAAATGTTAGCCGTCACTTTTCACAAAAGTATCGTGATTAAAAATGCAAAATCTATCCTAAGCTTCTTAGATAAAGAACCTGCTGATTTTCCACCGTGGGATACCATCGCAGATAGCGTTCAATTTGCACCTTGGGCGACTGGTCTCGTTGATTCGCTTAAAACTGAAGTGGGCGGCGAGCAGTTTTTACTTACGACAGTAATGTTAGAACATTTATATTCCCGTTATGAAACCAGCGAGGCAGAATTTGAAGAAGTAGATGCAGAAGATGAATCTGACGACCTTGCCGAGGCTGGTGGCGAATGGCTTTCTGAGCATGGTTTTGATAACCATTAACTCATTGCGTTAATCGTTAAGTTTAGTATTTATGTTTTTAGGATAGAAAATGACCAATTCATTAGTGATACAAGCAAGCAGTCTTATTCAATCAGGCGATATCGTTAGAGCCGAGGCGCTACTGACCGCACTGGTTGAAACTGATGGTGATCACGCGCTGGTTGAAGTGCTTGATGAAATGCAATCTAAATATCTACTGGCAGTCATTCGCGAATACGACGCTTCTAAACAATCATTATTAAGCTTGCTGATTACGCCTGAACAATTCGCCCGAGCCGTAGTGCTTGATAGGCTCTATGGCGATACTTCACATGAACATCTGCGTGGAATGATCAACGCGGTCATCTTTCGTGAAGAGGCTGATGCTAATGAATTTATTACTGCGATTGCTGAGCTTGAATTTGGCTATGAAGCCTTGGCTGACTATCTTTCAGATCGCGCAGAAGAAGTGGTCTGCACATCATTTGACGCGCTAGAAACTGAGGATATATCACGCGCAGAAATTAGTGACCATGATTGGAAAGAGCTTACTTGGTTGTTAAGACATCATCATCCAGATTTATATAATATTGTGGCCGTGCTTTTAAAAACAAAAATTCAAGATCGATTAAAAGCCGAAGCTGAAGAGTCTGAGGACGACGAAGATGTAGTACAAGCTAATACGATAGAGGTCGATAGTAAAGATGATGACGAAGATTCAGCCATTTAAGCTTAGTCACTTTTTTCTCAAGCAGTTATACGTCTTTAAGTAATAGCTGAACATCATTTACGGTAATGACCAATATGGCTTCTATACAAAACAATCAATTTTTAGCCTCTTACGAAAATGCCCCTTTCTTTGAGAAGGCCTTTAAGTATGCGGTTCAATATCGCCTGATAGATGAAGCAAAAATCGATGAGATTGTGAATGACGCTGCCACTGGTACGATTCAAATCTCTGAATATTTCGGCACATCTTCACATTTAAGCACTAACCTTGAAGATGCAAAAAACAGAATGGTTAGCTTAGTTAGCTTATATCTTGAAGACACAACCGATGGCGACTTAAATAAAGCAGCGCAATTGTTAAAAGAAAAACCATTTAGATCGCTTTCTCGTGGCGGCTCAAAAATGCTTAAAACTTTATACTCCATGCCTGAAGACAATCACTTTGGTACTAGTCGTTTTGAGTCCGAAAGTGAATTCATTAAAAAATGCTTAGTTAACGGCATGACAGTGACGAAATATAGGCAAACTTATAAAAGTTGTGCGCAATTCGACCAAGAAATTAAATTTGCTGGCTGGTTAGTCAATAAATTTGGTGCATCTTTAAACATGTTTAACCATTTGTTTGCCCCTGCAGAGCACGTGATTCGTACTTCATTATTATCTTTAGCTTACGGTGCCAAAAAAATGGGCAGCAAAGTTGCCTTTCCTGACGAAAATGGCTTATTTGAAATATTTACCTCTATTAGAAAAGAGTGGGCGTTTTTAGGTGATGTTACTTACTCAAATAAATTTTTAGATGAGCTGCCAAATACTTTTGTGACTTACGCACAAGAGACGATTTTAAGCATCAAAAATGATGATTTTTCCAAAATAGTCAACCAATCAATACCACTAGCCTCTGTTTTTGCCGACCTTAAAGTACGCAAGTATTTTTACTTGCATGACACGCTAGGCAAGGTCAGTAAATTCGATAAACTGCTTGCCGAAGAATGGTTTTCAGTCACTAACGGAACAGAAGATGACGCCTTGCTGCTAACCTTATTTCTATGCGTCGCATCGGGTTTAGCGCCTAAAACCGGGTTAAAAGTAAGCGAAGCGAAAAAAGCAGTATCGAACATCCGAGAAAAAGGCATTCTAGAAAATGAAGTGCTAAAACTCATTGAAAAAGCCCCGCACGAAGAAGTGGAGCAGTTATTAGCCTTATGGGGCGATTTTATTGATGAAGCCAAACCGTTTTTGCTAGATAAAACAGATGAAAAATTTAAACAAGTGATGCTGTTTTTTGCTGATTATTGCAATATTCAGAAAGCAAAAACATGATTCAAGCATCACATACACTTATGGCACACCAATAAGCTTCAGATACTCTTCAAGCGTAAACGTGATGGTCTGAAATGAAGTATTGATCTCATCTAAATGACTATTAGAATCAAGATGAAGCTTCTCTAATAACGCTTTGTGCTTTTCAAGCGCCTCCAGATGATCTTGATATTTAGTTTGTAGTAACGCTGCTTTAGGCATGATCGATTTCTCCATTCATTTAAATTAAATCGAATCTAGCGAGTCTGTTATTTAGTAATAATACCTACTTAAATTAACTGCTAGTATCAAATTCTGTGTAACGGTCAGTATCACTATAAGCCTCATTATTTGCTTTTGTAATCAAAACTTCAATACCAGCAGCAAGCGCTAATATTGCTAGCGAAGTTAGTACAGGGTGATCTTTTACTAAGGTAGTCACTTTCATTTAGTCAACTTTCTTCATATTAATCGTAATAAAAATTGCCACTAAGGCTGCTTGTTAACACCGCTATCATAACTTTTGCTATCTACACCCGTTGAATGATTTGGTATTGTGTTATATGTGCCATTTTTACAAGGCTTATAAGGCCAAGGCCAATAACCCCATCGCATGCCACCATTCCATTGTGACGCAGCCGCCTGACCTGCCGCTTGTTTCTCTAACAACCCTACTTTACGCCTTTCTATTGCTAGCGCCTCGATCTCTATATCACGCGCTTCTAATTGCTGACGCTCTACTTCTGCTTTGAGCGCCTGCTGGTGATAAATTTCATTGGCTTTAATTATCCTATCCCGAGCTAAAATTTGATCCTCAATAGGTGCATCCGGAATATTTATCAACGTACGAAGTGTTGTATTAAGGCATGTTTTTTCTTGATAGGTTATTTTATTCTTCGACTTTACATACAAAAATCTCAGCGTTTACTTGAAATGATAACAAATATAGCTACTAACAATAAGAACTTCATCGCAAATACCCATCGCTCAGCTTCTTTCATTCTAATTTCGATATGATCATATGTCTACAGAAACTGATTAAGCCCATAAGTTAATCGGATTGCTTGATTGTAATAAGAGCAACTTTTTGAGGACTTAGTTGCAGATAACCTAACTTGGACTTTTACAAAATATGCATTTGAGCGCACTGCAAAGAGTTAAGGCTTTTGAAGTAACACTAATGAACTGAATCTTTAGGGAAAATTATGGGGTG
>JAYTHN010000263.1:0-1159 GCA_043732505.1 Methylotenera sp. | reverse complement strand
TCTTCTGTCAATAAACGACGGGGAATACGTTTCATGGAAACTCCTAACCAATTGATAAAGTATCATCAACTTGCCCGACTACAAAATCGGGTCTAACTCAGCAAGTTAAATCTACTTTTAGAAGCGATGCTATAGGTCAGACTTTTGGATTTCTCATAAGCTCTGGCTGTGTGGCTGGATCTATTTATCTCGTAATTGGTGAGCATGAAATAGATGCTATAGGATTGGTTGCCTCACGACTCGCGGCGATAATTAATACATTTCGAACGAAACAAAAATCACTAATTTAAATTAATTGTATTAGTTACCTAACTTGCTTATGCAGGTTTTTTTACTTCTTAGTTGTAATAAACGAAAAAGAAAAGACTCAAATACATATGAGTAATTTTAGATTAATTATGCTTCTAGTTGTGAACACCTGTAAATGCTTAGTAACGCTTTTACACAAAAAACTCATTTCTGCGATTTTGTTATCCCTCGTTACTACTTGCAAAAGTATTAAGTACAACGGGTTAAAAATGTACAAGTGTAATTTTGACATTTTGCTAGTGTTTACTCGTTTGTTACTTTGTCCAAGTTTGTTCAAACCCAATTACTATAAGATTAGCCGTTATACATTCACAGCGCTGACTCAGTGAACCTAACTCCACACAGTCCGCAACCTTGCCCACAGAATTTGTGCAGTAGCCATCTTTACTTCCAACTCATGCCTATTAAATCACCACTTCTAATTTTCCCTTGTTCGGACATAACTCTTAGGATAATCTCATTAGGAACTCCTGCTTTCATCATCATTTGTCGTGCCAATAAATCGCCCTTAAACTTGGCCATGAATAAACCTTTTCTAATAATCTCATCATATTTAGTATTGACACGATTTTGCATTTTTTTACTCTTTAATTTATACATTCAATAAACTACTAATTTAAAAAAAGCCTATTCTTTGTTGAATAGGCTGTTTGGTATAGTGAAGCAAGTTATTTATTCATTACGTACATTGTTACATCAAAGCCAAAACGCATTTCAGTAGCTGCTGGAGTTGTCCACATTATATTTATTATCGGCCGAGCCGCCCGGCGCGAAGGGCACGACGATGCGCACTGGCCGGCTGGGGTAGTCCTGGGCCTGGGCCGGCAGCATCGCAAGCAGCAGCGCGGCC
>JAYTHN010000262.1:0-13147 GCA_043732505.1 Methylotenera sp. | reverse complement strand
CAATGGTCAGTTCGTTAATGGTCAAGGGTCGCTAGAAAATATTATCAACCCAGCCACAGGTGAAGTAATTATACAAGTAGCTGAAGCCTCACCAGCGCAGATTGAAGAAGCTGTTCGTGCTGCTGCAGTGGCATTTCCAATATGGAAAAAACCACGCCTCGCGACCGTGCAACACTGTTATTAAAGCTAGCAGACGCAATTGAAGCAAATGCAGAAACATTTGCTTATCTCGAATCAATGAATTATGGCAAGCCCTATCTAGCTGCTTTAAACGATGAAATCCCTGCCGCTGCTGATGTATTCCATTTTTTTGCAGGTGCTGTACGCAACATGACAGGGTCGCTAGCAGGTGAATATTTGCCCGGTCATAACAGCATGACACGCCGCGACCCGCTTGGCGTAGTGGCGTCAATCGCGCCATGGAATTATCCACTAATGATGGCGGCTTGGAAGTAAGGCCCAGCGATTGCTGCAGGCAATATAGTGGTATTAAAACCTTCTGAAATGACGCCATTAACTGCGTTAAAATTAGGCGAGCTTATTGCCGAAATATTCCCTGCTGGCGTGATTAATGTTATCGCTGGACGCGGTGAATCTGGTGGCGCACCGATGATTTCACGGCCAGAAGTTCAGATGATTTCTATTACTGGCGACATTTCAACTGGTCAAAAAATCATGGATGTGGCGGCCAAAAGCGTGAAGCGTACTCATCTTGAGCTTGGTGGTAAAGCACCTGTTATTGTGTTTGATGACGCAGATTTAGCCTCAGTGGTTGAAGGCGTACGCACATTTGGTTTTTACAATGCAGGACAAGACTGTACCGCAGCCTGCCGCATTTATGCAGGCAAAAAAATCTATGAAAAATTAGTTGCCGAGTTAACCTCAGCTGTTGCCAGCATTAAAGTTGGTGCGCAACATGACGAAGGTGTAGAAATGGGACCACTCATTTCAGAACGTCAGCGTAGCCGCGTGGAAAGCTTTGTTGAACGTGCAACGGCGCAAAAGCATATTGAGATCACTACTGGCGGTAAAATACGCGAGGGTGGCGGCTTCTTTTACGAACCCACTATTATTGCGGGCGCCAGACAAACCGATGAAATTGTCTGTAAAGAAGTGTTTGGCCGGGTAGTCTCCATCACCCCTTTTGATGACGAAGCCCAAGTTTTAAATTGGGTAAACGAATCAGAATACGGCCTCGCCAGCTCAGTATGGACACACGACATCAGCAGAGCCATGCGTGCTTCGGCAAAACTGCAATACGGCTGCACATGGGTCAATACGCACTTCATGCTAGTGTCAGAAATGCCCCACGGCGGTATGAAAAAATCAGGCAATGGCAAAGATATGTCGATGTACGCCATAGAAGATTACAGCGTGGTGCGGCATGTGATGGTTAAACTATAAATAAACCAATTTCAATCGTCTAAAATGTGGGGGGGCTACAAGAACTCACTAAAGTGCATATTTGCGTACCCACATTGCGAAAGCGATGTGGCTCGCGGCTGTTGAAATAATAAGCATCGCCTACGCCAAGTAGGCGAGTTGATTCACCTACTGTAACTTCAAGCCGCCCCGAAAGTATCACACCACCTTCTTCTCCTTCATGCTGCAGCATAATCAAGCCGGTATCTGCGCCTATTTCGTAGCTCTCATACAGTATCTGCAAGGCATGGCCTGCTTTTGCTGAGCCGATTTGACGATAGGAGAGCCTTCGCCGTCGCTGATTTCGGTTAGTTCCTTCGCCCTATAAAACACTTTGATTTTCATGCCCGGTAATTCATTTGAAAAAAACTCAGCTAGTGTCATGGGGATACCAGCAAGTATGAGTTTAAGCGCGCTCACTGATGGGCTAGTGTTTCCAGATTCAATGAGTGAAATAGTAGCATTAGCAACAACTGCTTTTTTAGCTAAAGCACGTTGCGATAATTGACGGCGCAAACTCACCATACGTAAGCTAAACCCTAAATCTGACTCCATATAAACTCTTTTATTACGCCAACCGTTTAATGTGTTAAAAATTTAATAATATTGATAAAATTGTTATGATTAAAATCAATCACTTAACTATTTATAAATACAGTCTTGACGTTATATGCTAAACACTTGAGTATGTAAACAAAACATATTGATTGAGTTTAAGGAACAACCCATGAACGAGCCCATTTTAAAAGCTGTAAAACCTCTACAAACTTCGATAATTAAGCTGCCGAATATGTCTAATTATTGGGTGCCGTTTACGGCGAATCGGCAGTTTAAAGCCATGCCACGTGTATTTAAGGCGGCTAAAGGCAATAACTTTACTTCAATTGATGATAGGCAAATACTAGATGGCACCGCTGGTTTGTGGTGCGTGCCTGCGGGACATGGGCGTGAAGAAATTGCTGTGGCGGTTGCACATCATTTGCGCACTTTGGATTATGCGCCTGCGTTTCAATCTAGCCATCCATTAGCGTTTGAAGCTGCCGAACGCGTTGCAGCTTAGATGCCTGCGGGTTTAGATAGAATATTTTTTACAAATTCAGGCTCAGAATCTGTGGATACCGCATTAAAAATCGCATTGGCTTACCATCGAGTTTGTGGCAACCCTTTGCGGAATAAATTAATCGGTCGCGAGCGTGGTTACCACGGTGTAAATTTTGGCGGCATTGCGGTTGGCGACATTGCAGGTAACCGTAAAGCATTTGGTAACAGCTTGGCAGGCATCGACCATATTCGCCATCCGCTAGATATTGCTAATAACGCCTTCACACGCGGTGTACCAGAAGATGGCGGCGTAGCGCTGGCAAATGAATTTGAACAACGGATTATGACCTTGCATGACCCTGCCACCATTGCCGCGCTTATTGTTGAACCTATGCAAGGCTCTGCAGGCGTGATTGTGCCGCCTGCTGGCTATTTAAAACGATTGCGTGAAATTTGTACTAAATACGGTATTTTATTGATTTTTGATGAGGTGATTACTGGCTTTGGCAGACTAGTTACGAAATTTGGCGCGGATTACTTTGATGTAATACCAGACATTATTACCTGCGCTAAAGGCTTAACGAATGGCGTTGTGCCGATGGGTGCGGTAGCCGTAAAACGTGAGATTTATGATGCCTTCATGGAAAACTCAGCCGCTGGCGCAATTGAATTGCCGCATGGCTGTATCTATAGTGTAATACCAATTGCATGCGCCGCGGCAATTGCTACTTTAGATATTTTTGCGGCAGAGAAATTAGAAGGCCGGGCGGCAAGGCTGAGTCAATATTTTGAATCTGCAGCGCACAGTTTAAAAGGCTTGCCGATGGTAAAAGACATACGCAATATAGGCTTAGTTGCGGGCATTGAGTTTGAAACGATAGTAGGTAAACCTGGAGCAATGTCGTTTGCCACTTATCTTAAATGTTGTGAATCAGGCATACATGTACGTTATACGAGCGATATTATTGCCGTATCGCCGCCGCTCACTATCGAAAAACATGAAATTGACCGTATCTTTAACACTATCGCCGAAGCGATTAAAAGCATCATTGCGGCGGGCGATGCTGGTTTAGATTTCATGCGTTATCTTAAAAATGAGGAGGAGTGGGCAATGCAACAGCAATCAATCGCGGAAGATATCACCATTTTAGAGTCAGCCAATCTTCACCATAAAAATATCGCAATGGAGCATTCAGCATGAGTTCAATTAACGTGAGTTCTACACTTTCAAACCCGCGCATCATAAACCATTACATTAATGGCGAGCATACTAAAGGGGCTAGCACTAGGTTGAGTAATGTGTACAACCCTGCGACAGGTAAAGTGCAAGCGTAGTTACGCAATGCCACGGTTGAGGATGTGAATACTGCGATTACGGCAGCGCAACAGGCTTTTCCAGGATGGGCGGCAACTCCGGCATTACGCCGCGCACGCATCATGTTCAAATTCAAAGCCTTGCTGGATGAACATGCAAATGATTTAGCGAAAGCGATTTCGCTAGAGCATGGCAAAACCATTAGCGATGCGCGCGGTGAAGTCACGCGCGGCATTGAAGTGGTGGAGTTCGCCTGCGGCGCGCCGCATCTAATGAAAGGTGACTTTAACGATAATGTAGGAACGGGCATCGACACCTACAGCATGCATCAACCATTAGGCGTAGTGGCTGGCATTACGCCGTTTAACTTCCCAATTATGGTACCGATATGGATGATTCCAATGGCTTTAGCCACAGGTAACATTTTCGTGCTGAAACCATCAGAAAAAAAGCCAAGTGCCAGTTTGATGATTGCAGACTTATTGGCTGAGGCTGGGTTACCAGTAGGCGTATTTAATATTGTGAATGGCGATAAAGAAGCTGTGGATGTTTTGTTAACCGATAAACGCGTGCAAGCAATCAGTTTTGTAGGCTCTACGCCGATTGCCGAATATATTTACAGCACAGGTACTAAAAACGGCAAGTGTGTGCAAGCTTTAGGCGGCGCAAAAAACCATTTAGTCGTCATGCCAGATGCCGACTTAGACCAAGTCGCAGATGCACTTATTGGCGCAGGCTACGGCTCTGCTGGTGAGCGCTGTATGGCGACTTCAGTGGCGGTTACTGTGGGCGATGTTGCCGATAAGTTAATCGCTAAACTGTCTGAAAAAAGTAAAAGAAATCATCATCGACCATGGCCTAAACGAAAAAGCTGATATGGGCCCATTAGTTACGCCTCAACACTACGCCAAAGTTAAAGAATATGTAGATTTAGGAGTGTCCGAAGGTGTGAAATTAGTGCTTGATGGTCGTGGCTATTGCCATGCAGGCTTTGAGGCAGGTTTCTTTTTAGCCACTTGTTTATTTGATGATGTGACAAAAGAAATGTGAATTTACAAAGAAGAGATTTTTGGCCCGGTACTCTCTATCGTGCGCGCAAAAACCTTTGAAGAAGCACTGCAACTCATCAACGACCATGAGTTTGGCAACGGCGTTGCGATTTTCACGCGCGATGGCGAAGCGGCTCGTGAATTCACTCAACGCGTTCAGGCCGGCATGGTAGGCATGAATATAGCGATACAAGTACCCATCGCATTTACGGCACTGAGGGTATACGCTTTTACATTCGCCTTAAAACAACCACTTCTCGTTGGCCATCAAGTAGTAAAGGTGGCGGTGCGGAATTTGTAATGCCGACGATGAAATAAAATCTTAAAGCTTGATAATTCAACTCAAGTTAATGTTTTTTTCCCCACATATCTGCCCAGCTTAGAAAGCTGGCAGCTGGCATAGGTTTACTCATAAAGTAACCTTGACCATAGTCGCAGCCCATCGCTTTTAAGATATTCCAAACGCCTTTATTCTCTATGCCTTCTGCCACCACTTTTAAGCCTAGATTATGACCTAGCTCAATGGTAGATCTCACAATCGTGATATCATCTTTATCGTGTTCCATGTTCATAACAAATGATTTATCAATTTTAAGTTCGTTCACAGGCAACCGCTTTAGATATGCAAGTGATGAATAGCCAGTGCCGAAATCATCGATGGATAATTTAATGCCCATTCTAGCAATGCGCTCTACAGTATCTAAAGCGCGCGCTGGATCATCCATAATGCTGCTCTCGGTAATCTCTAACGATAAAGAATTTGGCAATAATTGATGCTCAGCGAGAATTTCTTTTAACTTATTGGGCAACTCAATATCAATTAAATCTCTTGCTGATAGATTGACCGCCAATGTCATATCTAAGCCTTGTTTTTGCCATATAGCGGCATAGCGTGCTGATTCAGATAGCATCCAGTAACTAATTTTACTAATGTGTCCCGTTTGCTCTGCAAATGGAATAAACATATCAGGGTATAGCAAGCCACGCTCAGGATGATTCCAACGTACCAATGCCTCTACTGCGAGCACTTTACCTGACGTAAAGTCAATTTTAGGCTGCACATATAAGCTCAATTGATTTTTTTCAATCGCAACTCTAATTTCACTTATTAGAGATAGGTTTTCATCATTGCTAACATCTAAATCACTATGATAAATGCTCGCACCGCCTGATGAATTTTTTGCCGCATACATTGCAAACTCAGCGCGGCTTAGCAAAACTTCGATATTTTTTGTGTGTTCTGGATAATTGGCAATCCCTACCCCTGCACTTAAATCTACAAATGAATCATTCAATGCAATGGGCATTTCAAGTGCAGATTGTAAACGTCGAGCGACTTCTAACGCTTGCTTAGAATTAGTATTTGCCAGAATAATGCCAAACTCATCACCACCCAATCTTGCGACCACATCATTTTCTCGCTTGCAGTTATCCTTAAGTCTATTTGCGACGCCTATTAACAAGTTATCAGCTGCTGAATGACCGAGTACGTCATTCACATGCTTAAAACGATCTAAATCCATCATCAATACTGAAAAAGTTTGTTGATGCGCTTCGTAGTTTTCAACAAACTTAACTAACTGATCGGTAAAAAAAATGCGGTTTGGCAACTGTGTTAATTCATCCCAATAAGCTAGTTTACTAATTTTCCGCTCACGTTCTGCAATCGCCTCACGCATTCGGTCGAAGGTTCGGCCCAAATGTCCAATTTCATCGCGACTCTTAGTTTGAATAGGTACGCTATAATCACCTTTCTCTAGCAATTCAGCAGTTTTAACCAATGCAGTCAGAGGTTCGGTCAAACGTCTTGCTGTAAAAATACTACCCGCAATAGAAACAATGGCACCTAAAATTGTGAGTGCAAGTAGATTCAATTGCAAAGTGAGATATGGAGCTAACGATTCAGTAATAGAGCGCTGCAATACAGCGATTAACAATTGATTATGATGATTTAAGATTTCAACGTAGCGTGAACTGTAATCTTTGCCCTCAATAGTCACTTCTCCATTTAAGGTATTTTTTGTAGAAGTCGGTGTACTCTCAATATTGATATTTGAAATGGACTCTAGCCACGCTACAGGTATGTTACTGATAATGCCGCTTGCAGACACTTTATCCATTGTGCTTGATGACAATTTCCACTTAGCACCACTAGCTGAATTAGCTGCTAAAGAATTAGTTTTAGTAATAAAACTTACTTCTAAATGCGATTCAGATTGAATTTTTTTTGCCCAAGTATCATCAATTTTAAAGCCTATTACAATCCAGGCGATAGTCAAGGGTGCCTTTACCGGAACTACCACTAGCTGATAAGGCACCCCGTTAAAAACAGCGAGTTTAAAGGCATTACCGCCAACTTGAGTGGATGCGATTAATTCCGAAACCACCTTATCAACCTTCTCAAAAGGCAAGTCAGTGGTTACCACTTGCCTTACTCCGTCTGGGCTATATAGCATGCTGACGTCTGATTCGATTCTACTGCTATTGTTTTCTAATGCTGATTTAATTGTTTCAGTATCATTACTTGCAATCGCCTGGCGAAAACCGTAATCAGTTGCTAATATGCGCGCGCTCAACGTTAAGCTCTCACCGCGACGAATAATGACCGTACGTAAGACCTCTTCACCAATAGACAATTGTTCAGCAATCGCAATACGTGCGTTTTTATTAATGCTGACCCATATTGTAATAAAACCAAAAAATTGCACGACTAAAATCATCGTTAAAAATAAGAAAGTAATACGACTTTGTAAGCTTTTGAAAAACATGTGTTTGATGAAAAAGTCTTTAGTCTATTGATTTGATAGTTTTTTTTAGATGCAGATTTTATTTACGCACTGGAATAAGAAATGGTTTTAAAGTGAGGTTTATGGTTGCAACTTCTAAGCTTTTGACCGTGATTGGTTTTTCAAAGATTTCTTTTTCTTTGGCTAAGGCGTAATGCCAAGCTTTCAAAGTGTACTTACCATTGGGCAAATCATGTAATACTACTTTGCCAGTTTTACCCGTTTTAGCAAAATATGGTGTATCTACCACCTCAATAAATGCCATCATAAAATCATGAATATTACAGCCTAATACTACAGTGCCTGCCTTATCAAACTTTACAGGGCTAGCAGGTACTCCAGCATATAACTTTAACTCGAATGTTTTAGCAGGCGAGAATGAATAAACGTGATGCCTAACACTATCAAAATTTGGAAAAGTAATTTCCGACCCCGTTTGCACAACACTGACTAATGGATTAAATTGTTTACCGCGCTGCTCAATCACTGCGGGAGCAGTAGTTAAGGCGACTTTATTTTCCGGCTCAGCGTATACCACAGCATTTTCAATCGGCGCTCCTGCAGAATCTAAAACATCCACCGATATTTCACCCGCCTGAAGCCTCCCACTAAATACCGCTAACAAGATAGTGAAAGTTAAAAAAAGTTGATAATAGATTGATAATTTTTGCAAAGCCTAGCCCCCTAGCTATTATTTATTGTTACTACTTATTTATAAATTTAAAGTGTGTACTTGAAGCACTTTTGACACACGCAATTTTATATTCATGTAACTTTGTCATTAAGTACATAGCGCCACGTTTATAGATGCGCCTTTGTTTAAGCAGGTTTTATAATATCGCGTTTCATTGGCGCTAATATTTTCAATAGCTCATTTTTCTCACGCGTTGGCAAATATTTGCTCAATGTCTCTCTAAAAATATCCACAAAAGCATCAAATTCAGCCTCTGTTATCATCGCATCGCGATGCGCATTCGCCATTGTTTCACCTTCATAAACACAGGGGCCGCCACTTAATTTACAAAGTTGAGCCACTACACTCTCTTTAAAAGGCTTTAATTTAATACCGTCAAATGAACGTTTAGTTCTAGGTGAAGTAACCACCTCATCAATGAGCTCATCTACAATTTTGGTAAGTACGGGTAAACCACCAATACGCTGATAGAGACTATTATTTTGAATCTCTACTTTTGTAAGCGCGTCGCTACCCATCACACTTGCACAAGCGCTAAGGTACATTATTGCGGATATAACAAAAATTTTTAACAAAAATTTACACATCACATTATTCCAATTTAATTGCGTCAACATTTTAAGAAGTAAAATGCAAAATCAATGAATAATAATTCTGTGACCATTATTTTTAGGTCTAGTTTTTGCTTATGGTAACTATTAGTAAATAATGAAGTCTATGAAATGATGATTAACACGTTGCAAAAATCACACCTAATTACTTATTAAATTAAAAATTGGTAACCTTAATTAATCATACTTTATTGCAAGCATGTTCTATAAATCATTATTTCAAACGTTAATATTGTTAGCTATAGCCATGGCATCAAACCACATCACGGCTGGTGAACGCCTGCTAGCAACGGGTGGTGTAATGCAAATTGAAGGTTCTGCCGGCGGTGGTCTGACACCTTGGGCACTCATTGCTGGCTATGGTACTAGAGAAGAAATAGGCGCGACTGCTTTTTATACGCATGCCAGAACTCAAGGTGATTTTGAAATGGATTTGACAGGTGTTGCATTAGGTTTCAACAATCGTGTCGAAATTTCATACAGTCAACTACGTTTTGGCTTGGGTAGCACTGTGCCTGGTGAGCATATACGCATGCAAACCTTCGGTACAAAAGTAAGATTATTTGGCGATGCGGTTTATGATCAAGACTCATGGGTACCTCAAGTTTCGGCTGGCATACAAGTTAAAAACAATATTGATTTTAATAAAGTACCTAAAGCGCTTGGAGCTGAAAGTGCAACTGGTGTAGATGTTTATGTATCAGCCACAAAACTTTATCTAGCGGCGATTGCTGGCAGAAATGTTTTATTAAACGCCACCTTACAAGCTACTAAAGCCAATCAATTCGCGCTGCTAGGCTTCGGTGGTGATAAGCATGATAACTATCAACTAGAGCCCGCAGCTTCTGCCGCGCTGATGTTAACTGATAACTTATTAATTGGCACTGAGTATCGGGCAAGACCGAATAACTTAAATTCTTTTAAGGAAGATGATGCAAAAGATGTATTCGTTGCGTGGTTTCCTACAAAGCATATTTCCCTGACAGCTGCCTATGTTGATTTTGGTAATATTGCAGATAAGGATAATCAACGGGCTTGGTATCTTTCGGGGCAACTTTCCTTTTAATTTTTTAAATCCTGATGCTATATGCTTCAGTTTTTAATTAGTTGTTCAGCAAGTTTTTTACCACTTAACCAAGCACCTTGTACTTTTCCGCCGTTTAGCCAGTCACCACAAAGTCCTATTTTGGCATTTGCATCCCAAACAAAACCACAATCTAAATACTCAACCGCCTCTGCATAACGCCAGCGATGCGCTGTCCAAGCTTGTGGCAATAGACCACCCAGCTCTAAAAATGCCACAATCATGGTAGCTGCTACACTTTCTGACTTATCCTCAATATGCGCTTCACTCCACTCTGCACTGGCATGTAATACCCAAGTTTCTTCACCCTCCCGCTTGGGTTTACTGCTGTTACGAGCAACCCAACTTAACGGTACTTTATTCACAAACAAGCCATCGAATGGTAAGTCCAAAGGCGTAGAAAAACGCAACATCAGCGCCCAACAACCGCGCATTTTAATGGCGCTTGCAATTTTCGCTAACTGCGGTGATAGCAACGCTAATAATGGAATAACTTGGGGAGCGGGTAAAGCCAAAACAACCGCATCAAAACATTGTTCATGCCAGCCATGTTCTGCTGATTTTATACGCCAAGTGTTAGACGACTGTTCAAGCTGTTGAATAGTAGTATTTGTTTTTAGCACTAAAGATTCTGCCAAAAATTTAGCTGGCGACGTATTATGTGGAGCTCCGACAAAACGCGCGACCTGTGCATGTTTTAGTGTGTTTTTATCAGTAAAAGTAACGCCATCAGTCACTTGCAAACGTGCATCCCATAATTCAGTAACCCCTGCTTTTTTCCATCGCATCACTTCAGTATAAAACTCTGAATCACGCGCTGTGAAATACTGTGCGCCGTGGTCGCATTGCCAGCCATCGCCTAATCGCGTGCTCATCCGCCCAGAAGGCCCACGGCTTTTATCAAATACCGTGACGTTAAATCCTGCTTGCTCCAATGAAGTTGCGCAAGATAATCCAGAAATACCTGCACCTATGACGGCAATATGTTGAGCATTTTTCATGTTGTTATAGCCAACCTTGTATCCAATAATCTTTATCGTTAAGTTCGCGCCAAGGCAATACAAAGCTGCGTTTAGAATGTAATGCCTCAAGCTTAACCAACTCTATCTGAGTCAATGGCAATACAGGCGTGATCAACTTAATCACCATAAAGTGCTTTTCTTTATTTTGTGGCGTAGCGGCAGTCCATTTGCTACGTCATAACTTTTTAGGGTTGAGGTGAAGGTTTTGGACGGATTGGGCGTTTTGTAAATGCATATGCAAGCCAGTTAAAAAGCATTTTGATTAATCTTATTTTCATAGAGTTTAATTTAGACGAAACGTTTTACCGAATACCTCTCTCTATGGATTAAATATTTAAATAATAAGGATTCGTATGGAAAAAATTGCATTGATCACAGGCGCAGCAGGCGGTTTAGGCCTATCCATGGCAAATAAACTAGAAGCCGCAGGTTGGCGACTTATTGTAACTAGCCGCGATGCCCAGCGCTTAACTAATGTTTACGGCAATAAACATTTGCAAATTGTGGCAGATTGCTCAATCGTTGAAGGTGCTAAACATATTTTTGAGATTACAAAACAAAACGATTTAATACCAACCGCACTCGCGCACTGCGTAGGTAATATTCGGTTGGGGGCGCTGCATAGAATGTCAGAAGTCGATTTTATGGATTGTATGCAAGCTAACTTATTTAGCGCTTTTCACACCCTAGCAGCTTTTGTTGCCTCTCTTAAAGAAGCTAAATCTAACGGTGCCGCAGTGTTAGTCTCATCCGCCGCTGCGCGCATAGGCACACCCAACCATGAGGCAATCGCAGCCGCAAAATGCGGTGTAGAAGGATTAATCAGAGGCGCTGCCGCCACTTATGCAGCGAATGGTATTCGTATCAACGCCGTTGCGCCAGGCATTATGAATACACCCGCTGCGGCAAAACTACTAAGTAGCGAATTAACTAGAGAAGTTGCCGCGCGTCAATACCCACTAGCCAGTATTGGTTCATCTGATGAATTGGCTGATTTAATGCTGTGGCTACTTTCTGAAAAGGCGGCCAGAGTCACTGGTCAAGTGTGGTCACTAGATGCTGGATTTTCAACTATTAGACCATATGTTAAATAGTACTAGATTATCAATAATCCAAATAGCCACTCAATATAAAACTAAATGGGAAAATCATTACCTCACGAGAATACTAGTGCATATTTTTTGATAAAATTGCCTCAGCGGCCTTAGCAATGGCTAGTCCCAGTTTTGCATGCTGATTGATATCAAGATACACGCCATCGACATTACTTGAGCTTGTGACCATTCCAGCGTCTAGAAAATCGCAACCAATCTCAGCGCAGACTTGATTGTAAGCCGCAGCCAACCCAACAAACTTGACCTCACCACCTTCAAACTTAGGTGCAATAGGACCAGGGGATGTTCTGATTGGTGGCGGAGCCACTACCAGAATTTGTGGCACAGGCATGTCAGGCTCTATGGGGCTTGGCGAATAGCAGACGCAAGCGTAGTAATTCCCTGTGCAGAGTGCCAAATTTTGTAATTGTGCATGGACTGAAAATCGTTCGTACCAAGCATTAGCACGACCAATGCGAGTGGTGAACTGACTTCAATGCGTTGAGCCAAAACAATCAAGCCATTACGGCCAGGTTTAAAAGGATCTTCCAATACTGTTCGACGACCATTCAAGCAATCTTCGATGACCCGCACTTCATAGCCGCTTGAATTGAGCGTGGCTTCAAAAATACCAGGCCAGCGCTGCTCGAACTCCAAACGATTCCTAGTTGTAGGAATGATTCCCTACGATAACGAATCTGAATAGATGAGAATTTGCTTCATGTGTGCTAACAGTCAATAGGTAAGCTTAGCTCTTTAACAGGCGTATAAATTACACATTGCAAAATATGTTCCCTTTGATATTGTTTTTCATAAACGCTCATTGCAAAAGTCCGGATACATTAAAAGATACAGCTTATAAATTGATATAGCCTAATTAAAGTAAAACAAAAACTGCTAAAAACTCTATTAAATAACAACTGTGGGCGCTTGAGTTAGGTCTAGTTTTGTAGTCGTGCAAGTTGATGATACTTTATCAACTTGTTAGGAGATTACATGAAACGTGTGCCCCGTCGTATTTTTACAGAA
>JAYTHN010000261.1:0-1167 GCA_043732505.1 Methylotenera sp. | reverse complement strand
GTAATTTACTTTTCTCGTAGTTGATGTCTTCAACATTCCCTGAGAAATCTTTGAATGGACCATCAGTAATACGTACTGATTCACCTTTTTCAAAAGTAAGTTTTTGCGTAGGATTACTTTTGCTGTCATCTATGCGCTGTAAGATGATATCGACTTCTTTATCTTTAATTGGTGTAGGTTTTTGTGCGCTACCGCCGATAAATGCAGTAACACGTGGCGTACTTTTAACCAAGTGCCAGCTTTCATCAGTCATTGCCATTTGTACTAATACGTAGCCAGGATAAAGCTTGCGCTCAGAAATAGTTTTCTGACCAGCTTTCATCTCAATCACTTCTTCAATAGGCACGAGAATTTGACCAAACTGCTCTTGCAGGCCAGTACGCACTACGCGTTCTTCTATCCCTTTTTGTACAGATTTTTCAAAGCCCGAGAAAGCTTGTACCGCGTACCATTTCATACTCATTACACGCTCCGTCCCATTAACCACTGCACCATGTAAGCAAATCCAATATCCACTACCGCCATAAACGCCGCCATAATAACCACCAGAACAAACACCACCAAAGTTGTTTGTACGGTTTCTTTACGGGTAGGCCAAACTACTTTACGCGCCTCTGTTACAGACTCGCCTACAAAGGTCAAAGACTGCTGACCAACGGGTGTAGTCCATAAAACAGCAACTGCAGCTCCTAAGCCAGCAAGCACAGCGAGTATACGCAGAATGGTAGCTTTGTCTGCCAGCAAATAAAACGCGGCGATACCTGCAGCAAGTAGCAAAAATGCCACCAACAACTTAATTTTGTTGATCATAATTAACTTAAATATCGCTTACTTGATAGTGAAATTCTCATCAGAATTATCTGACACAAAATAAGCACTTAACTCAACTTATAAAAAAACTATACTTCAAATTTGGCAGGCCAAGAGGGTGTCGAACCCCCAACCCTCGGTTTTGGAGACCGATACTCTACCAATTGAGCTATTGGCCTGTTGCTTAAGACCTAAAAAGCCTTAAAACTTTAAAAACTACGCTGGGTTGTTAGCGTAGCTTTTATTAAAATTTAATACTATTCGATGATTTTAGCCACCACACCAGCACCTACCGTACGACCACCTTCACGAATCGCAAAACGTAGGCCATCTTCCATCGCGATTGGGGCGATTAAA
>JAYTHN010000260.1:0-13252 GCA_043732505.1 Methylotenera sp. | reverse complement strand
ACCAACGATCAAGCGTTCCGTAAAACACTAAGTTTGAAGCAGTTGTTAAAGCACCGCCCCAAGCAGAGAATTTCTCTTTGTTGTACCAAACTTTTTTGTTAGTCATTGGATCATAAGCGCCGAAACCACCCATTACGCCATCAGGACCAGCAAACATCGTTAAAGTAGCACCAACCCATGGTTGACCAGCAACATATTTAGATTCAACTGGCTCGTATGTCATACATACATGGTTCAATGGAGTGTACATTAAACCAGTTTTTGGTGAATAAGCCGCTGGTTGTTGATCTTTAGTACCCAATGCAGCTGGGCATACGCCTTTAGCATTGTAGTCTTGGTGAGTTGAAGCTGATGCCAATTTAGCTGGCACGCCTGTTTTCAAATCAATACCTGATGCCCAGTTAACAAAAGGGTGTACTTTTTCTGCAGCAATCAATGTACCCGTGCCAGCATTCCAAGTGTATGCAAAACCGTTGCGGTCATGATGCCATGCGTATGTTTTACCACCTTTGTCGAACAAGATTACTTCGTTAATACCATCATAATCCCACTCATCGTGAGGCGTCATTTGCATGCCCCATTTAGCGATACCAGTATCTAAGTCACGAGCAAAAATAGTCATAGACCATTTGTTATCGCCAGGACGGACATCTGGGTTCCAAACAGAAGGATTACCTGTTCCGTAATACACTAAGTTTGTTTTTGGATCATACGGCCACCAGCCCCATGTAGAGCCACCACCATGTTGCCAACCATCTTTAACTGCTTGTGGTTTTAACCAGGTACGTGTACCAAGTTCTTTTTCGCCAATTTTCATTTCTGAAACTGGTAATGATTTGAAAGAACCGCCTTGTTTGTTACCACCGTTAACATCAGCGTATACAGATAATGCGTTATAAGCTGGGTTAGCAGAGTTAAAGTCAGCACCAATCATTACATCAGCGTCAGAACCTGTTGACCAAGCTTTCCATGCTAATGAGCCGTCTTTTAAGTTGTAAGCTGCGATAAAGCAACGAACACCAAATTCAGCACCTGAACAACCAGTTAAAACTTTATCTTTAATTACATGTGGTGCGTTAGTGTTAGTAGCGCCGACTTTTGGATCGTTTACTAATACTGACCATTGTTTAGCGCCAGTTTTAGCGTCCAAAGCAACCAAGTTACCATCATTTTGTTGTAGATAGATTTTACCGTCACCGTAGCCTAAGCCACGTGAAACGTTATCGCAGCATAATACAGCTTGTACTGATGGATCTTGTTTTGGGAAATATGACCAAACGATTTTTTGGTTATCATCTAAGTTCAAAGCATATACATTGTTTGGAAACGCTGTATGTACATACATCATGTTACCAACAACTACTGGTGAACCTTCGTGACCACGGTTTACACCTGTAGCGAATGTCCACGCAGCTTTGAGGTTTTTAACGTTACCTTTATTTACTTGTGCCAAAGCACTGTGTGCTTGGTTTGTGTAATTACCACGTGGTGCTGCCCAGTTATTTGCATTAGCAATCGCTGCTTCTTGGTCTGCAGCTGCTGATGCAACTAGTGGCATTACCACTGATAAACCAGCAACTAAACCTAGTGCTAATTTAATTTTGTTAACTTGCATTTTAATCTCCAAAGTTATACTACTAAGGGTTTATAAAACAGTACCACTTGCTTATTAAACATAACATTTGTTAATGTTTTTTGATGAAATCTCAAAATTTTTTTAACGAGTATTTTTACTAAACAATCAAGACTGTTTCAATCACATTTTCATGTGCGTACAGAACTATATTCCAGTCGCTCACGAATTGCAATACATTAGTTACAATTTATTTACATCTATTTCTGGATCATTCATCACAATATATTCTGGATCATTCATCACAATATATTTCATTTGCTACACATGTTAGTTACAATTTATTAACAATTAGTTCTACATGTTTGTAAATAAGTATTTAGAGAGTATTTGTTAGATGCTAATATATATAAAATTATCATTTATAATCAAGTAGAAAGCTTTATTTAATTTATGAAAAAAATCACTTATCCTTTGTATCCTGAAATAGAGATTTTAGAAAAAAATCTCTTAAAAGTGAATGATTTGCACACTATTTACTATGAAGTATGTGGAAACCCTACTGGAAAGCCAGTTGTTTTTTTACATGGTGGCCCAGGCAGTGGATGTAACCCTACTCAACGGCGCTTTTTTGATCCTGCACACTACCTTATTATTTTAATTGATCAACGTGGTTGTGGCCGTAGCTTACCTCAAGGTTTAACTGAGCAAAATACTACAGCACATTTAACATCAGACATCGACTTTATACGAAGGACATTAGGCATAGCGCAATGGTTGGTATTTGGCGGCTCTTGGGGCAGCACACTGGCACTAAGCTATGCATTAGCTTTCCCGCAACATGTCAAAGGCTTAATATTACGCGGTATATTTTTAAGTCGACCTTCTGAATTGAATTGGTTTTTAGGTGATGTGGCGCATTTTTATCCAGAAGTGTGGCACGCGCTTATTTCTTATTTACCGATGAATGAACGTGATAGTGTATTAAGCGCGTACAGCCAACGTATATTTAGCGATGATACAAAAGTAAGTATTCCTGCTGCCGAAGAGTGGAACGCGTTTGAAAACGCCATCATGCGCCTGATCCCAAATGAACCTAAAGCTTTAGATAGCAAAGGGAGCAAAACTAGCACGCCCGAAAAAACTACCAATCAGCAAAGTGCTATTGAAGTAGCTAGGGCGCGCGTACAAATTCATTACATTCAACATGATTGCTTTGTAGATGGTGAAGCTATATTAAAAGATGTCGCTAAGCTTGCACATATTCCGACTATTATTGTACAAGGTCGTTATGACATGGTTTGCCCCCCAAAAAGTGCTTGGGAATTAAGCCGTGCCATGCCACATGCTGAATTTCATATAGTGCAGGATGCAGGTCACTCAGCAATGGAAATTGGGGTTACTTCTGCATTAGTCGCTGCCACTGAAAAATTCAAGCAAATATAATGTTAGGTATATTATTATCAATAAAGCTTTAGGATACTAATTATAAAAATATTAAGTAATGTCATGGGCAAAAGCGTCGAAAACATCAAGCAAAACTCTAGGTTTCAAGCTGGCTTACAAAGTGCGATTGGTAGACCGCTAGAGGCCTATGCTAAACAGCGCTACAACACACCACTATTTGTGATGCATGAAACTTTGAGTGCTTTCGGGCGACATAACGCACTTGGCTTATCAGCATCACTATCGTTTTATGCAATGTTTGCATTGATTCCTTTAGTATTGCTGATGTTTTTTTTGCTGAGTCATCTTGTACTCTCTTCTGACTATGCCATCGTAGAACTCGCCATTATTACAGGCAATTTGGTACCCAAGTTAAGTAATACTATTATGACAGAGGTATATAACGCCGCACAACATAAAGCAGCTTGGGGAACAGTAGGTTTATTTGTATTGCTGTGGGCAGTGACACCGCTAGCAGGTGCGATGCGTTCAACTTTTTATAACATTGCTGCGCTAATTGAGGCGCCATCTTTTATCCGACGCAAGATTAAAGACATCATCGCTGTTATTGGCATGCTATTACTATTTTTTCTATTTACGTTCGCAGGCTTGGTGTTAGATAAAGTCATGACATTTATTGGTGTTAGTACGCAATATTTGCAATATGACATTATCACTACCATCACCTCGCTAATATTAACCACGCTGCTTATTGCAATATTCTATTTTGTGTTTTTCCCAGTAAGACTCTATATTAAGCATATTCTGACTGGCGCCTTATTCACAGCGATTCTTTGGTTACTGATGCGCCCAGCATTTGCTTTGTTTTTGTCTGTGAATGAATCTTATGGCTCTGTATTTGGTAGCATGAAAAATCTATTCATCTCCATCACTTGGTTATATTTTAATTTTGCAGTTTTTTTACTTGGCACTGAGCTTATTGCCACATTACGTAAAAAAGATGTACTGCTATTAAAAGGCTTATTTAGCGAGAGTCCACAAAGTCAATCTAAGCTTCAACCCAACTATATGCAAAAACTGATGCAGCGTTACGGCAAAACTTATCAACAAGGCGATCATATTTTTGACCAAGGCGACTCGGTACATAATTTATATTACATGCTAGATGGCCAAGTGCAGTTAATACAGCACGGTAAAGTAATTCGAACGATTGAAGCTGGAGACTACTTTGGCGAATTAGCATTATTAAGCAATATGCCAGCGATTGCAGATGCTGTTGTGAGTTCTGAAGTAGCCAATGTTGTGCTCATTTACCCAGATAACATAGAAACACTATTACTAGACGAGCCTAAGGTAGCGATGCAATTCTTACGTAAGATGGCGGTCAGATTGCAAAACAATAGCGAGTAATACATATGTAAATTAAGTAATTTTGTTCTAAAATTAAACTACTTTGAATTCAAAATACAGGCTATGGCCATTAAATCAGTTAAACAACCCTCACAGTTAGAAATGCAAGCTGTGCTCCAACTATTCAATATCAGTAAATTCGCTGAAGCAGAAGCTGCTGCAAAAAAACTTGCAGCGCGCTACCCTAATACTTTTATTTTGCATCACATTTTAGGGCTGGCGCAGGATGGATTACTTAAATTTTCTGATGCTGTTACTAGCTACACTAAAGCACTAATTCTGCAACCCAATACGCCAGAGTTGCAATTTAATTTGGCGATTGCTCAGACTAATCTTGATCTATTGGATGATGCAGTCAATAGTTACCAAAAAGCCATTAAATTAAAACCTCAGTTTTTTGAAGCACATGGTAATTTAGGCACTGTATTACAAAAGCAAGGCAAGCTTGAAGAGGCGATTGCCAGCTATAAACGCGGCCTAAATATTAACCCACAAGATGCTCGTGGATACTTTAATTTAGCTACTGCCTTACGCGACAATGGCTCCTTGGCGGATGCTGTGAGTAGCTATCAACGCGCTATTAAGCTATTCCCCAACTACACTGATGCGCACAATAATTTGGGAGAAACCTTGCGTGACCAAGGCAATATGGAAGCGGCGGTTAAAAGCTACCAGCATGCATTAGCACTCAATCCGCAACATGCTTCAGCCAATTACAATATGGCTGAGTTTTTATATCTAGCAAAACGGTATGACGAAGCGATTCCATTTTTTGAAACTTCACAATTAGAAGATTGGCAGGCACGCAACCTCTACTGCTTATACAAAGCAGAACATTTTGATATATTTAAAACCAAGTTAGATAATTTAGTTAGTACAACTCGGCATACTTCACCATTTATCGGCACTCTGGCTACTCACTATGCCATAAATTTTGGTGTGGAAAATCCTTATAATTATTGCAAAAATGGTTTTGATTTTGTCTATCAGCAAAGCATTTCACAATTAGCTGAAGCAGATAGTCAATTACTTAAGGATTTGCTACACGATATTAACAACACTGAAATAGCCGAGCGCAAACAGGGAATGTTGCATTTCGGTACACAGTCAGCAGGTAATTTATTCAAACGTCCAGAAGCTTCATTTAGAGCACTCGCTGCGCTAATTAAACAAGAGTTTATACATTATAAAAATCGTTACGCAGATGCAGATTGTGAGTTGATTCAAGCATTCCCAAACACGCTTGAATTCACTAGTTCTTGGTATGTAAAAATGCGTCAGGGTGGTCATTTAGACCCACACATTCATGAAATCGGCTGGATTAGCGGCGCAGTTTATCTAGCTATGCCAAAGAAGAAACAACACCCTGATGAAGGTTGTTTTGAATACGGCACAAATGGTGATAACTACCCACAAAAACACAGTGATTTTCCAGCAGAATTAGTAGCACCAAATGTAGGTGACATCATACTTTTCCCATCTTCGCTATTTCACAGAACTGTTCCGTTCAATTCAAATGAAGAGCGGATCTGTATCGCATTCGATCTCAAGCCTAGTGCTCAAATAAAATCAGAAAATAGTTATTAAGTTTCGGCGTAAATGTGTCAAAATTATTTACTTGGTTGACGAAGTTTGAACACTTAAATTCCAATATTAATATCAAAGAAATACTTAACTAAGAACAAAAGCGTGTCAGTAAATATTTAATAAAATCTCTTAATATATGATTTTATTAAATAATTTTATTATTCTGCGTTACACATATTGCTATATCGCCATTTTTGAAAAATTTGGCTTAAATATTGCATTACTTAAATGAAATATAAGAAAATGATGTGCTTATATCAAGGTAAATAATAATGACAAATACACAATCATTTGAAGATTGTTCTGTGTTAATTGTTGATGATCAATCAACAAGTAGAACCATACTTTCACATGTGGTGAAAAGTATTAACAATAAAACGAAAGTGTTTGAAAAAATCAATCCAGAAGATGCATTGGAATGGGCGACTGAACATACAGCAGATCTAGTACTAGTAGATTATGTAATGCCAGAGATGAACGGTGTCGAGTTTGTACGTTTACTTAAAACGTTGCCGCAATACAAATTTGTACCTGTAATTATGATTACGATTAAAAAAGATCCTGAAACGCGCTATGCCGCATTAGATGCAGGTGTGGCAGATTTTTTAAGTAAACCTATTGATGTTTATGAATGTACTGCACGTAGTAAAAACTTATTGACGATGCGCCAACAACATATTGCGTTACAGACTAAAAGT
This sequence comes from Methylotenera sp., assembly GCA_043732505.1. Classification (GTDB taxonomy): domain Bacteria; phylum Pseudomonadota; class Gammaproteobacteria; order Burkholderiales; family Methylophilaceae; genus Methylotenera. The sequence goes on along the minus strand of JAYTHN010000260.1, from coordinate 6,577 downwards.
AATTTGCTTGAAAGCTTAGTGAAAGCAGCAACAGCTGAAATCAAGGCTCGTGAGAAAGAAACGTTAATGCGCCTTGCGCGCGCAGGAGAACACAAAGACTATGACACTGCGATGCATTTACAACGCATGTCACTTTACAGCAGAGCGATTGCTGAAGCGATTGGCTTTAATGAAGAGGATGCTGAAATTATAGAACTTGCTTCACCATTACATGATATCGGCAAAATTGGCATTCCTGACAGTATCTTGCTTAAAAATGGGTCGCTTGACGCTGACGAATTGAAGAATATGCGTAAACATCCATTGATTGGATATGAAATATTACAGGATAGTCCTTCTAAATATTTACAAAAAGGCGGCGAAATTGCACTGGCGCATCATGAGCGATTTGATGGTACGGGCTATCCTAACGGTTTAAAAGGTGAAGATATTCCACTTTCAGCAAGAATAGTCGCGGTTGCAGACGTATTTGATGCTTTAACAAGCGCGCGTCCATATAAAGAAGCATGGAGCATTGATAAAGCGTTGGAATATATTAGCAATGAAAGTGGTAAGCATTTTGACCCAGAATTAGTAGTGGTGATGTTATCGATGCGCAGTGTTATTGAAAAAATTTACACCGAACATTCAGCAACACATTAAATGATGATGAAAGTAAGTGATATTCGTAGTGCCGCAAAATTTCGACAAACGGCTTTATTAATTGACGATCAGCCTACAGTGCTAGATATTCATGCTGCAATTTTGAAATCACTAAAAATGAATCTGAAAATTGTGAAGATGACTGACCCAATTGAGGCTCTAGACTGGATGCAAAATAAGCAGGTGGACTTAATTATTACTGATTTTCGCATGCATAGAATGGATGGCATGCAATTTGTTTTAGCAATAAAAAAAGCGTGCAATATTTTATTGAGCTCCATTATTGTAGTAACGGCAATTAAGGATAAAACGATACATGAAGAGTTACTTGTAGCAGGAGCGGCAGCATGCTTAACCAAACCCGCTCAAACACAAGAACTAACAAAAGTTGCTAAAGCCTTACTTGAACAAAGCAAACAACATTACAGCCTAGGGCTGATTGATTAGCGGATGAATATGTTGAAATTATTTAAAAATTGGTACAAAGAGGCTGCTAACCATTGCAATCCGTTAGAGCTCGAGCAAGCCACTGTAAGAATAGTTGTCGGTATTGCGATATTAGGCTTGGTTTCTTATAGCTACTTAAGCCATTCATTAAGTCATCAAGAGTATGTTGCTTTTAAAATTGATTTTATTTTTGAAGTGCTTGCAATTTCCTTGATGTATGCCATTGTAAAAAACAAGCTCAATATTATCCATCGTAGGTTAGCCGGTGCTTGGTTAGATATAGGGGCAGCCTCTATCTTTATGTCATTAACAGCAGATATAGGAGTGATGCTAGTTGCTGTTTATTTGTGGGTAATTTTCGGTAATGGTTTTAGATTTGGCAAGAAGTATCTTTATCACTCACAGATTCTGGCGATAGGTGGTTTCATAGTTGCAACTAACTTTAGCCCATATTGGCAAACTCATCAAACAATTGGCTATAGTCTAATCTTAATGTTGATTGCTTTGCCTCTTTATGTCGCAAAACTTATCACTCGACTACATGAAGCAAAAGACAAAGTTGAAATAGAACGACAAAAGGCCGCTGAAGCTAGTCTTGCTAAAACAAGATTCGTAGCTAATATGAGCCATGAAATTCGCACACCACTTAACGGTATTATTGGCATTAGCACATTATTTAGAACCACCCCACTTAATGCAGACCAGCAAGACTTACTCAAAACCTTAGAAGGCTCTTCTAAACTATTACTCTCTCTTTTAAATAACGTATTAGATTTTACCAAAATTGAAGAGCGGAAATTTACCATTGAAAATGTTGCATTTTCCCCTAAAGAGGCAGTTCACGACACACTTGAAATTTTCCGCTCGCAATCAAACGTCAAGGGTATTCATCTAGGTGCAAGCATTTCCGATTCATTAAGTAATCTAAAAGGTGATGCATTTGTATTACGCCAAGTATTAGCTAATCTCATGGGCAACGCAGTTAAATTTACCCAATATGGTAGCGTAACTATTTCAGCTACGGTTTTATATGATGATGATGATAGATCTACAGTCAGCTTTGAAGTTGCTGATACTGGCGAGGGTATAACTCTCAGCAAGCAAAGTACTATCTTTGATAGCTTTACTCAGGCAGATTCATCTACCACTAGAAAGTTTGGTGGCAGTGGGTTAGGGCTTACCATTGCAAAACATATGGTTGAGGCGATGGGTGGTACGCTGAACTTTCAAAGTACTGAAGGTGTAGGTAGTCGTTTTTGGTTTGTGCTTACCTTAGAAAAGAATATTGTCATCGAACCTGTAATCGAAGTGCCTACTCATGCATCAATAGTGCAACCTGTTAGAGTAAGAGCGAACACTAATATTGATAAACTTCATATTTTGGTATGTGAAGATGACAGTACAAACCAAAAAATACTTACACGTTTATTAGCTTTACCAGGTCATCAAATTGAACTTGCCTCAAATGGTGATGAAATGTTAGATGCACTAGAGCAAAGGAAATTTGATTTAGTCATTACCGATTTAAACATGGCTAAAATGAGTGGTACTGATGCATTGAAACTTTACAGATTTACAGAACCGAACGATAAAGATACCAGATTTATCTTATTTACTGCTGATGCCACATTATCTGCACAAGAAGCCGCCACAGAAGCTCGGTTTGATGCATTTTTAGCTAAACCAGTAGATGCGGTAACTTTGTTCAGTACGATTGAAAGTATTCTCAACCTTCCCGCTGGTACTGCTACAAAATGGATGAATGGTGCACTGAATAACCCGGTAAATTTAGTCACTTCTTTAAAAGCTAGTAACAAATCATTAGACTTAAATACGCTAAAAGAGCTTGAAAAAATTGGTGCAGGTGATGATCTATTTATGCATCGCCTACTAAGAAACTACTTAGCAGATTGCGTCAAATTAATTGATAAAATCGAATTGAATCTTAAACAAAAACGTTTTAGTGAGTTGCATGATTATTGCCACGCACTTAAAGGGAATAGTTTGAGTGTGGGCGCGCTACAACTTGCGAAAACAACTGAGATAATTGGGCATTTAACTGCTTCAACCTCATCAAATGATGCGGCTGAATTACTTAATAGTTTAAACGTTGAATTCTCTAAAGTGACAGTTTCAGTTGAAGACTATCTCAGGCGGCCTGAGGCAGTCCTCAACAAATAATTTCATATTATGCGGACTGCTTTTGATTGATATGTGAAACATCAGTATTGACTTTTGAATTTTGCGCACGCACCAATCTTTCCATCACTTTTAGATTACGTTCATCTAAACGAAGTGCTGCATCAACCCAAATTTCGGTAATCTCATTTAACTCATTAATCGTGAGTGGGTTAACGCGTTGTTTTGCTCGGTTAATCGCTTGAAAAGAATTAAGAGAACGATGATTTTTTTTAACCCAGTTATTCAATGCATATTCACCTTGACCGTCCTCTGCCAATACATCTACAACGCCCATTTTATAAAGCTCTTCACCAGTATAAATTTTTCCTGAACGCACCATTTGTTCAGCCGTATGCATACCAACTTTACGAGATAAGAAACTTAAAGCACCCATACCAGGAAATAGATTGAATAAAACCTCAGGCAAGCCCATCATTGCATTTTTCTCAGCAATCAGAATATGTGCTGATAAAGCAGATTCAAAACCACCGCCCATTGCTTGGCCTTGCACCAAAGCAATAGTAGTAATTGGCGCTTGCATGCTGTAAAAAGTCCACAAATTTTCTGTGCAAAGCTTAGCATAGGCAAGTAAGTTATCTTTATCCTGCGCCAGGATTAATTCTTTAAATACGGATAAATCTCCACCTAAGTTAAATACACCTTCCATACTTGAGGCGAGTATCAGATAATTTACTTGCTCTGACTTGCCTTGTGAAATGACTTGACCCTTTACGCTTTGTAAATAAGTATGGTGTTGTAATAAATCATTTAGGCAGGTTTTATTAAAACAAGGCCTAGGTTCTGGCTGCATGATTGACCACATCACGCCAAATTCATTATCAAAACGTGTAGTGATTTGTTGGAATTTTAATGTACTTAACTGATGAAAATCTACGACTGCATTCATGCTATTTCTCCTAGTTGGTTTGATTAATCACAATTGAAACTTAGTTTATGCCAATAACTATAGTCTCAACATCAAATCATCTCAAGATAAATGCAGTCAAGATTTAAAAAAACTTTTACAACTTTAAATTTGGAATGAATATAAAAGTTTATTTTTTTTAGGTTCACTAGAGACGAGATTAGTTATGTATCACTAGTTTATTCATTTTTATGTTTTCTTCTAACTTACTCACTTTTCCATCAAAATCTAACCATTGCTGATTTTCATAATCATATAATTTGCAATGTCTTTTCACTTTCCTGAGCCATGCGAATGTAAACGGTTCAGAAATAGCATTTTCTCCGATTAACAAATTGAGCTTTACTTGTGCTTCAGGTAGTTTGTAACATGGAATACCGATATGTGCATGATGTGCTGCATGATCATAGACATGGTGCATGAGTAACGATAAAAATTTAGGAAATTTTAGTTGCACAGAAATATAGTCTTGGCGTCCCTCCTCATTACGATTTGGTTTGTTCTTGAACCAAATAACTCTTGGATGTGTATGTTGAACAAAAACAGTAAACGCAAATAATGACTGAAATATATAAAATGGAATAATAAACCCACAAATGATAGCTGTCAGTGCGGTAGTTTTAGAATACAAAGGCGCACTAATTAATAGCGCTATAAACGCTAAAAAATATACTATCAAATATAGACTATGTGGCCATGCTGCCTTTTGTACATGTTTGGGCATATTGCTACGTGGGAAACATTTTACTTGCGACCATCGCTCAAAAGTATAATAAACACCAAATGACCACAATGATGTTGATCGGTAAAACCGATATTTAAATTGTTGCCACTTACTCAAATTTTTGTATTCCAGTACTGAGAGTGGGGTGTACGAATCAGGATGTAGTTCGTTAGTATTATGATGATGCAAATTATGATGATCATAAATCCAGAGCCTGTAATTGAACAAACCTGGAGTAAACGAAGCAATTGCAATCCATTTATTTAATTGCCGTGATTTTGTCAGAATATTATGTGCTGAATCATGCCCTATAGTGGCTAAATTTGCCATTTTGGCACCTGCGAAAATGCCAGCAATTATTTTCAATATAAGCCAAGGCGCAAATAAAACTAAAGCTATGGCAGCAATATAACTTGTAATATCGACTAAAAAAATTGCAAGGCCTGCGCTTGTTGCAGGCGTTGCGTATTCAGATAGTGCTTTACGTACTTCTTTTGCTGAAGGTGTAGCAATCAATTTTCTAATCCTAAAAATTTAAAATAAATGACTTAATTACTAATAGATTAGTTAAAAAGAGTAAGTGTATTGAGCGCTTAAAATATTTGCATAGTTATCATAACTACCTTTTAATTTATCTTTCAACGCATTCGATGTACTTTCAGTTGCTCTATTTAACTTACTGCCTTCAAAAAATATATGAGTATAAGCAATATCGACCGTACTAGTGGGCGATAGTTTATAACCACCCCCTAAAGACAACCAAATACGATCACTATCGGGAATTCGAGGCGTCCTAAATTCATCTGGTATCGGGCTTTCATCATAAGCAATGCCTGTACGTAACTTGAGACGATCGTTATATTTATAACTTGTACCAACAGCAACTCTAACTGCATTTTTCCAATTTTCTGGAATGCTAGCTACTTGATCACCAGAGCTTCTTACTACCGTCAAATCTTTAAAACTACTCCAACGCGTCCAAACTATATCACCAGCGATATCCCATTGTTCATTTATTTGATGAAATATGGCGGCAGATAAGCTATCTGGTGTCACTAACTTAGCGGTGATATTGCCTTTCGCAAAAGTTTTTGACAACGCCGGGCTTGCATCAAACTGTGAAGGTACATTACTGAATGAAACCGTACCATCTAACTTTTCATGAACTTGGGATCGATAGGACAAACCCAAACGAGTCGCATCAGATACTTGAAATATTGCGCCCATATTCCATCCAAAACCCCAATCATCCCCTTTAATTGTAGCAATACCATCACGTTTTTGGATTAATGCTGGATTGGGAGCTGGAAAAGCCAATAATATTGTTCCAAAGTCTACTGCATTTGTAAGTTCGGCACTTGCACGCATGGCGGAGACTCCGAAACCTAGAGAAATCTGGTCATTTACTTTAATTGCAATAGAAGGATTGATATTAATTGTTTTCAGATCAGACTTTATACCCTGATAGCGCCCCACCCAATCTTTGTCATATTCTGTTTTTAAACCAAACAATGAGCTAATTGCAATACCTAATTTAATATCTGGTGTTAATGATTTCGCGTAGTAAATATAGGGTATGAAAGCCCAACTACCGCCATCTCCCCCATCGCCTCCAGGCGTTGCAACACCACCAGTAGCTGCCGACCTAGTTGAACTAT
>JAYTHN010000259.1:0-4218 GCA_043732505.1 Methylotenera sp. | reverse complement strand
CCATGTGGATATTTGCGCGAAAATATCAGATTAAATGGCTAAGTATCATGGATTTTGTGGCGCCTCTAGTGCCCATCGGCTTGGGCGCTGGGCGTATGGGTAACTTTATCAATGGTGAGTTATGGGGCAGAGTCACTAACGCAGACTATGGCATGATCTTCCCAAAAGTTGATATACTAGCTCGCCACCCATCACAGCTTTACGAATTTGGATTGGAAGGCATCCTATTATTTTTAATGCTTTGGGTTTATTCAGCCAAACCAAGAGCCACAGGTGCCATCTCAGCGTTATTTTTAATAGGATATGGTAGCTTTAGGTTTTTAGTGGAATTTACCCGCGAGCCAGACGATTATCTAGGCTTACTATCCATGGGATTAAGCATGGGGCAATGGTTAAGTTTACCAATGGTCTTATTAGGTGTTTGGATGTTTTGGGCAAGCGCCAATAATAAATTTGGCAATATACTCAGTAATAAATTTAACCGCCCCTAATAAGTAATGATTTAAAACTGCTTTACGCGGTGGTTGGCTTTATGCCGCCTAACATCCGGGCTTCTTAGTTTCAAATGCTTAGTTTTTTGCCCACGTGTACGCGTACGCCATAGTTTAAAAGAATTTAACTTTAAATGCGCACGCATCAGTTTAATCACACCATCCTGACTCAACCCAAATTGTTGCTCAATCGCTTCAAAAGTGGTTCTATCTTCCCACGCCATTTCAATCGCACGCGAGATTTCAGCTTCAGTTAATACTTGAGATAGCGTATTTATCTTTGCGACAGGCTTTGATAAAGTCTTTACATGGGTCTTAACTAGCAAATCATCTTCAAATAGCTGATTTGTTAACAACACCGTTTAATACCTTTCCATTTTTTATCTTGCCATTCTTTAAAAAAAGCTTCGCGGCTCAGCGGTCCAGTAGTATCGTCCTCAGCAAATCCTTCAGAGTTTGCATGCGCTTCCGCATAGTGTTGTATATATTGCTCATAGGCATCATCGCCTGACAAACGGCGGATATTTTTCCAGGATTTCTTAATGTTGTTTTTAACACTCGCTTTGATATTAGTAAACATTAATCTCTCACCCAGTCTTCTGCTAATGTACCTGATTCTAATTGGCTGCGTTCATGTGCTATTTCTGTTAACGCTAATAACGGCTTGCCTGCCAAATATCGGTAAATTACCCGCAACATATCAAAAATCACTATCCACAATACCGCTACAAAAAACAATGTTAAATATGCATCTAAATTTTGATTAAATATTAATTGTGGCGCTACCGCTACTTTTTCTGTCGGCAACACACCTGCAACCAACTTAGCTGACATATCGTTGGCTGCTGCAAAGAAACCAACACGAATATCATCACTAAAAATCTTTTGCCATGCGGCCGTGCTTGTAATGGTGACTAGCCAAACTAGCGGCAAAGCTGTAATCCATGCATATTTTAGCTTGCCAGATTTCACCAAAATACCGGTAGCTACACATAGGGCAATGGCTGCTAGCATTTGGTTCGCTATACCAAACAGTGGCCATAAAATATTAACACCGCCATTTGGGTCTATCACTCCAATATATAAAAAGTAGCCCCAACCAGCTACCACTAGGCCACTGGTCAAAAATACAGAAGGCCACCAAGAAGTTTGGCCCATTTTAGGCCAAATGTTACCCAACATATCTTGCAACATAAATCGGCCTACCCGTGTACCAGCATCTAGCGTAGTCAGAATAAAAATCGCTTCAAACATGATTGCAAAGTGATACCAAAGCGCCAGCAAACCTTTACCAAAAGCATTGCCAAAAATACTGGCCATCCCCACTGCCAAACTAGGCGCCCCACCAGTACGAGCAAATAAAGTGGTTTCGCCCATATCTTTGGCCAGTTGATTCATCTGTTCAATCGACACTGCAAACCCCCAGCTATTGATTTTAGCAATCGCATCTATCGTTTCTTTGCCGACCACACCTGCTGGACTATTGATCGCAAAGAATACGCCTGGCTCTAATACTGTTGCCGCTATCATCGCCATAATTGCGACAAAACTCTCTAGCAACATCGCACCATAACCTATCATACGAATATCACGCTCGTTGCCTAATAATTTAGGTGTGGTACCAGAAGCAATCAGCGCGTGAAAACCAGAAATCGCCCCGCAAGCGATGGTAATGAATACAAACGGAAATAGCTTGCCGCCAAAAATTGGCCCAGTACCATCAGTAAATTGGGTAAGTGCTGGCATGTGTACATGCGGCTGTAAAATGATAATCGCTACAGCCAGCAATGTAATCGTGCCTATTTTCATATACGTAGATAAGTAGTCACGCGGTGCTAATAACAACCAAACGGGCACTACTGCTGCAGCAAATCCATAAGCAATTACCGCAAAAGCCAATGGCAAACCTTCATGATCAAATAACACACGCAAACCTGCATGATCGTCTATCCAGCCACCGCCAACAACCGCGAGCAAAAGCAATATGACGCCTAGTGCTGAAGCCTCTAATACTCTGCCTGGTCTAAAACTACGCATATAGAAACCAATGAGCATTGCGATAGGAATGGTTGCCGCAACGGTAGAGGTTGCCCATGGGCTATGCTTCATCGCGTTTACTACGACTAAACCCAATACAGCGATTAAAATAATCATGATGAGGAACGTACCTATCATTGCTGCTAAGCCGCCGATTGGACCGATTTCATCGCGTGCCATTTGCCCTAAACTGCGGGCATTGCGGCGTATTGAGAAAAACAGCGTTACCATATCTTGCACAGCGCCACCTAATACTGCACCTATTAAAATCCACAATGTGCCAGGCAAATAACCAAATTGAGCAGCTAAAGTTGGCCCAACCAATGGGCCTGGCCCAGCAATAGCGGCGAAGTGATGACCGAACACTACCCATTTATTCGTCGGTAAAAAATCACGCCCGTTATCTAAACGCTCAGCAGGTGTGGCGCGCGTTTCATCTATCACCAATACTGTCGCCGCAATCCAAGCGGCATAAAAGCGATAGGCAACAGCATAAACACATGCTGCAGCTGTGATAAACCACATTGTGCTGATACTTTCGCCGCGGTGAAGTGCAATTGCACTAATGGCTGCAGCCCCAATTAATGCGACAGCTAGCCATAAGATTATTTTGAAATTTTTGTTCATATTGTTAGGACTCACTATTTTTAAACAGTATAAATCAGTATTTAGTTAAATTGACCGCTTTTAAATGATGAACCAAACCCCCACATAACTGACATGCTAATATTGATTATTAGTATCCCCTATTAGTTTACCAAACTGCCTATATGCAAAATACATCACTTACAAACGCAATCACGCCTACTAAAAAACTTTATTCGCTAGCAAGTTTATGGCCTTTCTTGCGACCTTATCGAGCGAGGGTATTATTAGCCTTTATTTTATTGTGTTTGGGGTCAGCAACTTTATTGTTGGTGCCACTAGCATTTCGCGATTTAATTGATTTTGGTTTTATCGGCAAAACGACATCAACAACAGCACATAAAGGTTTAATTGGGTCCCTAAGTTTAAACGGCCACTTTTTAGTGATGTTTGCATTAGCCGCATTTTGGGCGCTAATGATTGCAAGCCGCTATTACACCATATCGTGGGTGGGTGAGCGCACTACGGCGGACTTACGTAGCGCAGTTTATGCACGCGTCATGACGCAATCACCACAGTTTTTTGAAACTACGCAAACTGGCGAGGTGCTCTCACGACTCACTGGTGATACCACGCTGATACAAACTGTAGTGGGCAGTTCTATTTCTATGGGTTTGCGCAGTTTGTTTCAGTTTTTCGGCGGCATGGTCATGCTAGCCGTGACTAATCTTTATTTATTTTCGCTCAATATTGGCTTAATGTTGTTACTAATATTACCTATCATCATTATTGGTCGCTCAGTTAAAAAACTTTCCCGCGAGTCACAAGACCGTATCGCCGACAGTTCTGCAATGGCTGGTGAAATACTCAATGCCATGCCTACTGTGCAATCTTATATACAAGAGCATCGTGAAATTGCACGCTTTAGCAAAAGCGCAGATATTAGCTTTAACACCGCACTGAAACGAGTCAAAGTACGCGCTATGCTCACGGTGCTAATGGTCACCGCAGTATTAGGTACGATTATATTTGTATTATGGATAGGCGCACGCCAAGTTGCGGCAGGCAGCATGACGGGTGGTGAGCTTGCCTCATTTGTGTTATA
>JAYTHN010000258.1:0-4222 GCA_043732505.1 Methylotenera sp. | reverse complement strand
TTGCTAAAGTGCAGCCTGAGTTAAAACGACCTCGACCAAAATAATTAACTTAAATGATGTTCTCATTCTAAAATATTACAATCACTAACTTTTAAGGTATAGATTTACAAAACCATTACCATGCACACATATTAGCATTCCGAGGTAAGCAGTTAGCCCACCAAAAGCACTACCAAGGATGCAATCAAACAATAACCACCAAAGAGATGCCAGCGCCCATGTTCAAGTGAACTAGACAACCACCGCAAAGCTATTAAACCGGCAATAAAACTTAGCCCCATACCTAATAAGCCTGGGCCAATTGAATGTAGTAGCCCTACATTATTAGATATAACTTGGGTCGATGGATGTTTATAAAGTCGAAATACTTCTCTGCCAATGACCGCAGGGGTTAGCATAACTGCAAGCGCGAAACTAAATTCCTCTGCTTTTCGGCGAGCTATACCTAATGCCAGACCCGTGGAAATAGTGGCCCCGGAACGTGAGAAGCCCCTAAAAGGCAAACATAGCCCCTGCACAGCACCAATCCACACAGATTTTCCAAACGAAACATCACTGGATCCATTCCCCTTCATGCGTGAAGATGCGATGATTAATACGCCAGCAGATGCTAGCGCAATTGCCATTAGTCGCGAATTCCCAAAAATATTTTCGATCTCGAAAGTAGGGTCGTTGTCCGCAACAATATGTTTGATAGCTTCTTGCAATCCTAAGCCGACGGCACCTGTAATCATTGTCGCAATTAAAAGGTACATTGAATTACGCCAAAATGCTTGGGCGGAAATGAAATATGTGTTGCGCCAATTTTTCCAGAAGTAAGCAATGACAGCGAACATCGTACCAGTGTGGAGCATAACGAGTAATAGGGTCATCTCAGGGGCTGTTGGATCTAGCCCCATTAGCTTTTCTGCCACAATAACATGAGCTGAGCTTGAAACTGGTAAAAGCTCCGTCACCCCTTGGACAATTGCAAGGACAAGTATTTTTAGTAGTTCCATTGTTTAATTTCGCTTAATAAGACAACTCATTAATTAAGGCATTATTTACGTTTTTTACTATGTTATTCGTGCGAAACCACACATAACAAAGTAAAAAAATAAGTTAATTTAAATATATTGATACTTACTCAAAGTATAACTTTAGTTTGTGACGCTATAAGTTTTGTGCGGGATTTTTGGTTGTTTCGCTTTGACTATTGATTATTGTTAATTAGGCGTGACTAGGAATAATTGTGGGCACTGGTTATATAGCACATCTATTTCAGCCTAGACAAAGCTTATACTTCAATGGCTAAAGCAGGTCAGCCAAGTGAAATAACGCCATTTTATGTTTTTTGGGCTTATGGCGACTCATTAAATATGACTAGTCAAGTTTTACTGCCGAATGGTGGTGAAATTTTTAATGCGTAAAACACCAAAAGTCAAAAAATTATCAAAAACAAACATACAAAACTTAAATATAGAATAAATTATTCCGTTGCATCTCTGGATGTCAGAAAGCCTCACCAAAGCACAAGTAATAGATTCTAAAACTAACTGCATATGCAATTTTATAATTTATTTAATTAAGTGTACTCGCGTACAGATGATTATTATTTTATAGGAGATTATTGTTGCCTTGTACTTAAAGAGATTAATCATGATTAAACGCAATTTTTGTAATTGCGGCAAAAAAAGGGCGAAAATGGCTATAGAAAAGCATTATGCGTCAGCAAGTAAAATGATGCAGAAAATAGGGCTACCACTAATTGTGATTGATAGAGTGCTATGTGAACCACATAACATCAGAAGTAGTGATTCTAACGATTCAGTTAAGTATTAATATTGGAATTCCTCATGAAAAATCGTATTAACAAGCTCTTTGAACGCGCTATTAATCGAGGAATTATGATGTCTCGAAATGCAAATTATATGGCAGCACAAAAAATGATGATGAAAGTGGGAATACCCCACAAAATTATCATAAGAGTTTTATTACAGCCTAATAATGTTAGAGGCACTGACACAAAAATATAAGCTAATCGTGTATTGATGATAAGCATTACATTTTAATAATAACTGTTCCTATGTTTTAGGCAATATACATCTTCATCTTAATAACAGTTTTTAATTCTCCAAGTTAACTAATTTGATTTAAGTTCGTTAACGTACATACTTTTTAACTTAAATGATAAAAAAATGATCAATTAAGTAAATATTATTTTAGATATTACTGACGGTAACAATTTGCAATATTTTGAGGGAATAAAAATATGAAAAAATCAGGATCCCTCTTATTAGACATTTTTCTTTGGAATGCTAGTTTATTCGATATTAATTTAAACAAACCTCTTATAAACCCGATATATTTACTATGCACTGTTAGAGTAATGGTCATTGGACTAAATCAAAATGTTCAAATTGTCAGTTTTCAAAATTCAGCCCAAATTCATTTGGTTTTCTGTAAATATGTTTTTTAGTGGAATTGGAACTGCAACGCCTAAGAATCGTTATACAAAAACAGAGTGTCTAGAGGCATTTCAAAAATCTGAATGGTATAAGCGTCTTGACCTACGTGCACTATATATAGCGCGTACTGTATTACAGCGTGATAATGGTATTGAAACAAGATGGCTTGCTGTTAATTTATTAGAAGAAGTCTTCAAGATTGATCCAAATACATTACAGCGCGATTTCTAGAAAACGCACCCTTACTTGCTACTAAAGCCGCAAAAAAGGCATTGGAGAATGCTGACTTAAAACCTAACGATATTGATGCAATTATTGTTAGCACATGCTCTGGTTATGTTTGCCCTGGCCTTTCTGGTTATGTTGCTGAACGGTTATGCTTGCGTGCAAATGTGCTTGCCTACGATTTAGTTGGTCAGGGTTGTGCTGCGGCTCTGCCTAATATGCAATTATGCAAAGCTTTATTAACAAACCAATGCGAACATGTTCTTTCAATTTGCGTTGAAGTCAGTAGTGCTGCTATGTATCTAGATAACGATCCAGGTGTACTAATTAGTGCTTGTCTCTTTGGTGATGGTGCTGGAGCAGCAATCCTGTCGCGAAAGTCTAGGTTTACTAATCGAAGTATTGAATGGATAGACAGCACATCGATTATAGATCCTAGTGAACGAAAAGCACTTATGTTCGAACAGCAGAATGGTATGTTGCGCAACATTCTCAGTCGCGCAGTACCAACACTCGTTGCAAAATATGCACATGAGGTGTTAAAAATACTGATTGATCGTTTTGATTTGAGAAAGCAGGATATTAACACTTGGATTATGCATGCTGGAGGACGCGATGTTTTACTTGAGTTAGAACGAGAATTTAAATTGCATTCATCGGATTTTAAATATAGTGCATCAATGTTGCGGGAATATGGGAATTTATCTAGCGCTTTTGTATATTTTGTAATAGAGGCGGCACTGATTGACTCCGCACCAGATGGATGGTGGTGGCTGTCCTCATTTGGCGCAGGATTTAGCTGCCATGGAGCATTACTAAAGGTTAGTTGATGATAATCTATTATTTAACTAATCTGAAAGTTCTGTGAAGGAAACTTTTATGACGATACCTAGAATTGTTACGGCAGAAACATTAGATGCTCCTGCTGAAGATGACTCAGCCGCGCAGCGCTCTCGTCGTGACTTTAGACGTGTTCATCGCATCATGGGTACTAGATCGATCTTACGGCGAGCTTTAGGTGAATTAGTTGCACCGCGTGAACTGATGCATCCTTTGCAAATACTTGAATTAGGTGCCGGTGACGGTAGTCTGAAGCTTGGGGTTGCTCAAACTTTAGTTCCTATTTGGTCGCAAGTTGAATTAACCTTGCTTGATCGCCAGAACTTAATCGAAAAAGATACTATTGAGAAATATGCTGACATAGGATGGGTTGTGGTCTCAAAAGTAGTCGACGTACTCGACTGGGCATCAGGAACTACTGATTCAATTCTGAAGGATACATCAGCTAAATGGGATTTAATTGTCGTTAACTTATTTTTGCATCATTTCGAGGGTACACAACTTGAGTCTTTAATTGATGCAATTGCAAAAAGAACTAATTTATTTTTTGCCTGTGAACCCAAACGTGCATGGCTTCCACTAATAGGAAGCCATCTTATTGGTGCAATTGGTGCCAACAAAGTAACACGGGAAGACGCGGTGTTAAGTGTACATGCAGGCTTTCGTGGCACCGAACTTGAATCATTATGGCCTTCTCAACGGCCTTCTCA
>JAYTHN010000257.1:0-4226 GCA_043732505.1 Methylotenera sp. | reverse complement strand
GCAACTCACCATGTAGCAACAGGTAAGACACCTCCATAAAGCTACAGTGTTCAACCAATTGTTCAATGGGATAACCACGGTAATAAAGTAAGCCTTTTTCACCATCAATAAAAGTAATACTAGAGTTACAAGCTGCAGTAGACATAAAGCCTGGGTCGTAAGTAAATACGCCATGTTTGCCAAGACTGCGGATGTCTATTACGTCGTTACCAAGGGAGCCTGAAAGCATAGGTAAGTCTATGGGTGCAGCACCGTTATCAAAAGTTAGCGTAGCTTTAGTTGGTTTATTCATGATGGCTAGTCTTTAGTATTTAAATGCATTTGGAGCTTTAACGTTTTATTTATATGCCTAGTTTGGACATAAAGTCTTATACGTTTAACCCTTAATTAATGGCAATTATACGTGAATGATGTAGTTAAATGCTTGGTAAAACACGACTTAACGATACATTTTTGGCTATTTTCACGCTACTTTTGGTAGATAGCGCCTAATATTCGTGTGCCTTTTGCACCAGTGACTTCTGGTAAGTTGGCAGTTATTTGATTTAAACATTGCTTGGCGAGCCATGCAAATGCAATTGCTTCAACCCAATCTACGCCCATGCCCAATGCTTCCGTAGTTTCTACTTGAATATTTTTTAACAGTATTTGCAGCGTATCTTTTAGTAAAGTGTTGTGGGCGCCGCCTCCACATAAATAAACTTCATCAACACCACTACAATCTTTTAGCAGGGCGCCATAGATGCTCTGAGCAGTCAGTTCTACTAAAGTATGGGCAACATCTTGTGGGAGGTAGTTTTTGTCTAATACATGCTTGTTTAGCCAAGCATCATTAAATAAGTCTCGACCAGTACTTTTGGGCGGCACTAAATCAAAATAAGGTTCATCTAACATTTGAGAGAGCAGTGGCTCAATTACTTTTCCCGTGCTAGCCCATGCTCCGTTAGCATCATAATCTAAGCCTTGATGCTGCTTGATCCAAGCGTCAAGTAGCATGTTGCCCGGCCCAGAGTCAAAGCCAATAACTGCGCCATTGGATAGATAAGTGATATTTGCGATACCGCCAATGTTGATTAAAGCACGCCTACTTTGCAGGTTAGCAAACACCGCATGGTGAAAGGCTGGCACCAGTGGTGCGCCTTGACCGCCTGCGGCAATGTCACTGCTTCTAAAGTCGGAGATTACGCTAATTCCTGTTAATTCAGCCAAAAGGGCGGCATTGCCAATTTGCAAAGTAAAACCAATGCCGTCTTTAAAGCCAGGCCTGTGCCTAACGGTTTGACCGTGACAGCCAATCGCGGAGATTTTTTGAGGAGATACTTGGCATTTAGCAAGTAAATCATTGACGGCCTCCGCATAAAGCCTAGCCAATCTGTTTCCCATCAACATCGTGGTTTCTAACTCATTATGAGTCGGGTGTTGCAGAGTAAGTATTTCTATACGTAGTGCCGATGGGTAAGCTAAAAAATAAGTACCCAATACATTGGGTTGTTGCGCATCATTAAATGACACTAGCGCAACATCTGCACCATCAAGACTAGTGCCAGACATCAGTCCGATGAAAAGCTCGCCAGCCATAAGTTGAATACCAGTTTTGGTGTATTAAAATGTTAACGTGATGCTTTAACGTTACTCTAAGGCCGCGATATTGCTGGTTCCTAGCAGGTTAAGTTGTGCTGATAGCTGATAGCTAATGCTATTAAATGCAGCTAAATTATTTGCCGCGATTGGATTAGCTTTTGGTAATACCACGGACATTGGATCACGGTTTTGGCCATTGACTAAAAACTCATAGTGCAAATGCGGACCGGTTGCTAAACCAGTCATACCAACAAAACCAATGACTTCACTTTGTGCAACTTTTTCACCCCGATGTAAGCCGGCAGTAAAACGTGATAAATGACCATATACTGTGCTAACGCCATTTGCATGTTTAAGCATGATCATGTTGCCATAGCCGCCTTTTTGACCAACAAATTCTACAACCGCATCGCCAGAAGCTTTTATTCTCGTACCTGTCGGTGCGGCCATGTCAACGCCTTTATGTGCTTTCATGCGTTGAAGAATTGGATGAAATCGCCCTAAACTGAAGCCTGAACTAATACGTGTGAATTCTAACGGTGAACGTAAAAATGATTTATGCAGGCTTTTGCCTTCAGGTGTGTAATATTGCATTTCATTATTTGCATTGCGGTATCCAACGGCACGATACGTTTTACCATTATTTACAAACTCAGCGGCTAACACATCGCCTGTTTTTAATAGCTCGCCTTGGTCATAGCTACCTTCGTAAATGACATTGAAATGATCTCCACGTCGTAAGTCTTTATGAAAATCAATGTCACTTTCAAAAATTTCAGCAACCTGAATCGCAACGTGATCAGGAATATTTGCGTCATCAGTGGCACCAAATAGTGAGCTTTTGATATCTGCAGATTTTAAAATTGGGCGACTTTCAAGTTGATGCACCACTTTATTGGCCTTATTACCCTCAGCCGTTTGTTTGATGGTAATAAATTGGTCAGTATCTAATTGATACTCAAGCGATATTAAATTACCTTCTGCATCAGTTTCAGATTCTATTTCATGACCAGGTTTTAAGGCTGAAGCAATTTCGCTGGCAACCGCATCGTTACGAATGAAGTCAATATCATCGCGATTACGAATGTTCAAGCGCGACAATACGCTATTAAGAGTATCGTCATTACGTACATGCTCTTTATACCAAAAGTTGCTTGCAGTGGTTGCTACATTATCAGTGATAGGTAACGTGACTTCTTCTACCACCATTGCTGTAGGAATAGTACCAGTGAGCGTTTGTGGAGCAATGCCAAAAGCTGCGTAGATACCAAATAAGGGTAAGCAAGAAATAGCCAATACCCAGCGTAACTTAAACCTACGTTCAGCTTTCTCTTCATATTGATCAGCGTTTTGCGCTAAAATATCATTTTTTAATGGATTAACTTTAGTGTTATCTTCAAAGTTATTTTTGCTAAAAGTATTTGAAGAAATCTTGGTTTGACTAGGCTCGTTAATTTCCACGCGCTGACCTTTTAATATTTAATACGATTATGGATACTAACAGAATACTCAATTAAAACAAGTAAATGACTAACTTCCAATCAAACAAAATTTTAGTAGTGTTTAGGATATAAAGACGTGAATATTGACATCAATCAACAGCTCGCAATTATTAAGCGTGGCGCAGATGAGCTTTTAATTGAAGCTGAGTTAGTCGAAAAACTCAAAAAAGGCATTCCTCTAAGAATTAAAGCAGGTTTTGATCCTACAGCACCAGATTTGCACTTAGGTCATACTGTGCTGATCAACAAGTTGCGCCAGTTTCAAGAGCTGGGGCATCAGGTGCTATTTTTAATTGGTGATTTTACAGGCATGATTGGTGACCCAACTGGTAAAAGTACTACACGTCCTCCCCTCACCGCTGAACAAGTCACAGAAAATGCTAAATCTTATACGACACAAGTATTCAAAATACTTAAGCCAGAGCAAACAGAAGTAGTATTTAATTCTAGATGGCTTAATGAGTTAGGTGCTGCAGGCATGCTTAAGCTAGCTGCAAGCCATACCGTTGCAAGAATGTTAGAGCGGGATGACTTTTCTAAAAGATATAAGTCTAATCAGCCGATTGCGATTCATGAGTTTTTGTATCCTTTACTACAAGGCTACGATTCAGTGGTCTTAAAAGCAGATGTTGAATTGGGCGGCACCGATCAAAAATTCAATTTACTGATGGGTCGTGAGCTACAAAAACAAGCTGGGTTAAGCCAGCAGTGTGTGCTTACCATGCCGCTACTTGAAGGTTTAGATGGTGTCAATAAGATGTCTAAGTCACTCGGTAACTATATAGGTATCGCCGAAGCACCCGAAGTAATTTTCGCCAAAATCATGTCTATTTCAGATGACTTGATGTGGCGTTATATAGAGTTGCTGTCATTTGAATCTCTAGCAACCATTGCTAAATGGAAAGCCGATATAGCAGCAGGCAATAATCCTCGTGATATTAAAATCGTCTTTGCGCAAGAGATTGTGACGCGTTTTCATAGCATGGCTCACGCAGAGAAAGCCTTAACAGACTTTCAAACTCGGTCAAAAGGCGGCATTCCAGATGATGTGCCGGAAGTCACTGTGACGATAGAGGAGGAAACTATAGGTATAGCGCAGCTACTTAAGCTGGCTGGCCTAGTAGTCAGCACATCCGAAGCCTT
>JAYTHN010000256.1:0-13296 GCA_043732505.1 Methylotenera sp. | reverse complement strand
CGCTATTCACATCAATATTATGTGGCAAATAAGGATTATCGTCTTGACCACTAAAGGCAAATTGTAAAATCTTCATTCCAGGAAGATTGTATTTCATGCGCAAGGCATCTACTTCAGGCGTGATGATACCCAAATCTTCAGCAATTAAAGTCACGTTTGGCAGGGCTTGTGTGATGGCGGCCAATAAGTCATCGCCAGGCGCCAATGCCCATTGCCCATTCATGGCCGTTTCTTCAGTCGCTTGGACTTCCCATGCGGCTTCCAGACCTCTAAAATGATCGATGCGCACCATATCAAACAATTCACTTTGCGTCGTCATACGCGAAACCCACCAAGCATAGCCATCGGTCGCCATTGCCTCCCAATTGTAATGTGGATTACCCCAACGCTGACCTGTGGCGCAAAAGTAGTCTGGCGGAACACCTGCAACTACGCTCATATTTTTGTTTTCATTTAACTTGAACAAATGTGGCTGAGCCCAAACCTCCGCGCTGTCATAGGCAACAAAAATCGGAATGTCGCCGAACAAATACACGTCTTTACTAGCAGCATATTCTTTTAAACTATGCCATTGGCTAAAGAACATAAACTGCGTAAATTGAATGATGGCAATTTCTTCGGCTAATTCGGTATGTGCAGTCTGCAGGGTAGTGGCGTCACGATTTTTATAAGCTTCAGGCCATTGATCCCAGCCTGTGTCATTAAATTTACTGCGTAATGCTAAAAACAAGGCAAAATCGTTGAGCCAACGTGCTTGCTGACTACAAAACTCTACAAATGCAGGTGGTATACCAATTTGCTTGCTAAACACGTGATAAGCTTTGGCGTATAATTGTGATTTATTAAATGATTTACTCGTAATAAACGTATCTACATCATCTTGTGTAAGTAAACCCTGAATTTGTAGCTCTTCTAAACTAATAAAATCAGGATTACCCGCATGCGCAGATAGGCATTGATAGGGAGAGTTATCTGCATGCGGCATGTTAATTGGCAAAGTTTGCCAAATAGTGACACCCATCTCGTGAAGTAAGTCAACCACACGTTTTGCCTCTGTTCCTAAATCACCCACGTAATAAAAACTTGGCAACGAACTAATATGTAATAAAACCCCTGCTCGGCGTTGATTCAAAAGCGATACATTAGTTGTCTGCGTCATTATTATTTACAATATATAAGGTCAAATTACGGCAAAGCTTTTAGGCTTATCTCTTACTATTTAATTAAGTGCCTGACCTCGGCGCTTAATATTGCTTAAAACTTTACTATTCTGAACCACGGCGCATCGTGCCTGCATTATCAGCACTCCCACCACCCGCACTAATTGTGGTGCTTAACAATACGGGTACGGGCTGTTTTAATAAAGTATATAAGTTGATTAGATTACGTCGATAAAGCTTATCAAAACTAGCAACACTTTCTGAAGAATTGTAATCACCAAACCACCAAAACCAATCGGAACCCTCGCAAACTGCTAACTGCCGCTCACACTCATCTAATTGAGCTGCATCTAAAATATTGCTAGCGAATACTTTATCGTAAGTCTTCTTAGCTTCACACAGTAAATCCCAAGCTAAATTTTTGTCTTTACTACCAATCCATGTACTAAAAGTACCGTATACCCAGCTACCAGCTGCTACCTTGGGTAAAGTCGGAGCACACTTATCTTTGCTTTGATATGGTTTAGATTGATATAAATCTACCATATCACTAAAGGTAGTCATTTCAATATCAGGATGATTCGACAATGCTGCGTAAAGCTCTTTTAAGAAGTAATAGCCGTTATAAGGATAATATTCCCAAGCGTTTTCACCGTCTAAAATAACGCTAACTACTTTAGCATTATCCGAAGTATTGATTTCATGGGCATGCTCTAGCGTATTTATAAAATCATTCACTGCATCTGTAGAATGCATTTTTGCATACTCAAACCCAATTTTATCTGATAATTGATCATCTCTAAAAAAGCATAAAATATCCTGCTTGCCGTTTGTAACGCGATACGGCCGATAAAGATACTCATGCTTATCTTCAACACTCAATTGAGATTTAATTAGGCTATTGGCTAATACGCCCTGTCCTGTAGCCGCCCATTCCACGCCATGTTCAGCCATTAATGATAATGCCGCATGCGACACGCCGCCTTCAGCTGGCCACATGCCACGTGGCTCAGTGCCAAAGTATTTTGCATGTGATTTTTTTGCTGAAAGCACATGGTGAGTAGCTCGTGCTTGACCTCCATTATATTTTGCGTTTTCCGGTAAAGGGGCGTCTGGCATTGCATCAAGCGTAGATTTAAAATCTAACAACAGCGGCAGTATTGGGTGGTAATACGGCGTAGTAGAAATTTCAATCTGTTTAGACTGCATCAACGCTTTGTAGCGTGGAATTAAACCTTCAATCGTTTCACCAATCACTGCGAATAATTGCTGTCTGTCCTCTAAAGTAAACAATACACCTTTAGTCATCAGTGCTTGTATAACGGTATTGTTTCGACGCAGGCTCTCCCCACACCAAGCTAGGTGATACCAAACTAGTAAATCAGCTTTATATTGGGCTGAAAGATAATGGAAATCATTTTGTGCAGACCCACACTCAGACATCATAGGTGCTACCATCTGGTATAACTGCAACAAGCGCTGATAATGCGGGAATGGACTCAGCATTTTTTCGTGATGACTTTTAAAGCAACTTTCCACAATTAGGCAACATTGAACTTGATTAATATCGGCAAGATTGGGCTCAATTAACAGTGCTAGTAAAGGGTCGCGAATCTTATTTTGCTTGAATTGCTGGGTGTAATCATCCAATTGCTCCAGCAAAATAGGCACATAGTTAAATGTTACCCGTGCCATTGGACTTTCTTCTAAATGAAAGGCCATGTCGCTATAGTCTTTCATGGCGTGCAAGTAGGTCCATGGCAACACGTATTCATTAGTGACTAAGTCACGGTAATCTGGCTGATGCATATGCCAGTAAAGATTAAGATATAGTTTTGGGCGGCTAGGTTTCACTTGAGCGTACAACCTTAAAAATTAACATTAACATCAACATTAATGTTGATGTTAACAATATTATAGCGGCTAATGTTATTTATCTTGATAAGGATATTTAAACTAGGTTTCTTAATTTTAAATAACGCGATGCAAGTCTTGGCCCAACATATCTGGTGTGACTAATGTAATTCCTTTTTCTGACACATAAAATCGCTTAGTATCTAATGCTAAATCCACACCAATTTGCATACCTTCCGGAATATTACAACCGCGGTCTATCACTACATTTTTAAGTATCACATGTCGGTTCACCGTGACTTTTGGCAAAATGACTGCGCCTTGAATATCACAATAGCTATGTACGCGCACATCTGAAAATAGTACTGAGTCATCAACACTAGAGCCGCTAATCAAACAACCACCAGATACTAAGGAGTCAGTCGCGCTACCTCGCCTATCATCATTGTTAAATACAAATTTCCCAGGAGGTAATTGTTCTTGGCAAGTCCAAATCGGCCATTCTCTGTCATATAAATTAAGTTCAGGGATCACTTTGGTCAGCTCCATATTTGCTTCCCAATAGGCATCAATCGTACCTACATCTCGCCAATAATAGTTACCATCTTTAGCGCCAACACAACTATCAGTAAAACGATGTGCCTGTACTTTATATTTTTTAATCAGGTAAGGAATTATATCTGCACCAAAATCATGACTAGACTTAGAGTCCCCTGCATCGCGAATTAATTGTTCATACAAAAATTTAGCATTGAAAATGTAAATGCCCATACTTGCAAACGCTTTAGTTTCATCGTCAGGCATATGCTTAGGGTTGCTTGGCTTTTCTGCAAACTCAATCACACGGTCATTTTCATCCACAGCTAATACACCGAAGCCTTTAGAATCTTCTAAAGAGACGTTAATACAAGCAATAGTCATGTCAGCGTTACTCCTGGCGTGTGTAGACAACATCTTGCCGTAATCCATTTTGTAAATATGATCACCAGCTAGAATCAGAATATACTCAGCACCACCTTCTCGCAGTATATCTACGTTTTGGTAGACGGCATCAGCGGTTCCTTTGTACCATTCTTCAGAAACACGCTGTTGTGCAGGAATGATATTAACGTACTCATTAAACTCACCACGCAAGAAACCCCAACCCCGTTGAATATGCTGAATTAAGCTTTGTGCTTTGTATTGGGTTGCCACATTAATGCGGCGTATACCTGAATTAATACAATTGGAAAGTGGAAAGTCGATGATTCGAAATTTACCGCCAAACTGCACGGCTGGTTTAGCACGCCAATCAGTAAGACTTTTTAAACGGCTACCCCGTCCTCCCGCTAAAATAATGGCGACCGTATTTTTGGTTAATGTACTTATAAAACGATCTGAATGCGGATCTTGTGACATATTGCCTCCTAGAGCTTGCTAAAATAAATAACTCAATGGGCTTTTTAAGAAATGTAATCAACGAAAATCAGTTAAATTTCGACTAATTTCAATTCGTTTACATTTTGTTACATTATAATCATCTATGCGCATTACAATCTAGTCATTAAAGTTAAAAAATTAAAATAATTCATACAAAGAATTAAAACTCAGCAAATGTTTGTTAGAGTTTTATTTGGCGAAAATTTAGAGAAGAATATCTTGGTAAAATCTAAAGTAACTCAAGCACCTGTAACTCTAACAACTATAGACTCAGAAACTGAGGACTCTGTAACTACTGACATTGTAACTATAGACTTTGATACTAAAGAAAATTTAACTATTACATCGGAGGGATTGCGACTTATTTTAGAAGCCCGTCACCATGATCCTTTTAGTTTTTTAGGCCTACATAAAATTAGTGAAAGCAAATATTTACTACGCACTTTTTTACCCCAAGCGACATCCGCCTGGGTTAAATTTAATAGCGTTTGGGTTGCGCTTGAAAAAACTCATATTGATGGCTTATTTGAACACACAAGCAAAATTGAGTTTGATATACCCTGTTTAATCAAAATAGAATCTGACAACAATACTTATGAAGCCTATGACGCCTATACATTTTCTTCTAGCATAACTCAAGATGAGCTTTACTTATTTGGTGAAGGCCGCTTAAAACAAGCTTACAAAATGCTAGGTGCACAATGTATTTTGCAAAACGGTATCGCAGGTGTTCGCTTTGCAGTATGGGCGCCAAATGCGGAGCGTGTGAGCGTAACAGGAAGCTTTAATAATTGGGATGGTCGAGTGCACTCTATGCGTGTCCATGGTGCAAGCGGTGTTTGGGAGATTTTTATTCCTCACCTTACTACGCATGACACCTATAAATTTGAAATTCGTAATCGCAACACTAATAATGTGCTAGTAAAAACGGACCCTTACGGTTTTGAATTTGAGCAACGCCCTGGCACAGCGGCAAAAATTAGCAAAAGCCAACACAAATGGCAAGATACAGAATGGTTAAAAGCGCGCGAAAACCGTGACTGGCTACACGCGCCGTTCAATTGTTACGAAGTACATTTGGGCTCATGGCAACGTAATGAAAAAGGCCATTTTTTAACCTATCGCGAATTAGCAACTAGATTAGTACCTTATGTCACTGAGATGGGCTATACCCACGTTGAGCTATTACCAATTTCTGAGCACCCACTGAATGAGTCTTGGGGCTACCAAACCACAGGTTATTTTGGAGTAACGAATAGATTTGGCTCACCAGATGACCTTCGCTTTTTGATAGATGCCTTCCACCAAGCTAATGTAGGTGTGATTTTAGATTGGGTACCAGGCCACTTTCCAAAAGATGATTGGGCATTAGCGCGCTTTGATGGCACAGCATTATATGAACATGAAGACCCGCGTTTAGGTGAACACCAAGATTGGGGCACCTATATATTCAACTATGGCCGTAACGAAGTACGCAACTTTTTAATTGCTAACGCTTATTTTTGGTTGCAGGAGTTTCACATCGACGGTTTACGTGTCGATGCCGTCGCTTCTATGCTGTATCTTGATTATTCACGTAAAGCGGGCGAATGGTTACCAAACAAATTTGGCGGTCGCGAAAACCTAGATGTGATTGATTTTCTGAAGCAGCTAAACGTGATGGTAGGCCAAGATTTTGCGGGGGTATTAACAATTGCTGAAGAATCTACCGCTTGGCCTATGGTGTCTCGTCCAGTATATTTAGGCGGCTTAGGCTTTGCTATGAAATGGAATATGGGCTGGATGAACGACACGCTTGCTTATATGGAAAATGATCCAGTTCACCGACGTTACCATCACGATAAGCTCACGTTCGGTCAACTTTACGCATATTCAGAGAACTTTGTATTACCTTTTTCACATGATGAAGTCGTGCATGGCAAACATTCACTACTCGACAAAATGCCTGGCGATGCGTGGCAAAAATTTGCTAATTTACGCTTATTAACGACATATCAAATGACAGCGCCTGGCAAGAAACTCAACTTTATGGGCAATGAAATCGGCCAAGGGCGCGAGTGGAACGTCAATAGCAGCCTAGACTGGCATTTACTGAGCGATATGCATGAAGGTCATGAATGGCATCAAGGTATCAAGCAAACTAATACTGACTTAAATAAGCTGTATAAAGAGACTAATGCTCTTTATAGCTTAGATTTTGAGGTGCAAGGTTTTAAATGGATTGATTGCAATGACACCGACCAATCAATTATCAGTTTCATTAGGCGTGGCACCGACAATAGTTTTGCTATAATAGTGTTGAATTTTACGCCTGTGTCACGCAGTCAATATCGTATTGGTGTGCCGCAGGCAGGAAGCTACCATGAGTGTTTTAACAGCGATGCAGCTTGTTACGGCGGTAGTAACCAAGGCAATGGCGCTGGGTTGCATACAGAAAATTTCGCATGGATGAATCATAATCAATCGCTTGTAATTACTCTACCACCGTTGGCAGGGCTGGTTTTAAGATTAGCTTAGACTAAAAAACTAGAATAGTTTTTACAATTAAAATAACTTTACAAAAGCACTATTATCTAAATGGCTACATTAACAAGTCTTCCAGTTTGGCAAACACTTTGCCAACATCAAAAAACGATTGCAGCAACACACATGCGCGATTTATTCGCCAATGATCCAGATCGATTTAAAAAATTCAGCCTTAATTTCGATGACATACTGTTTGATTATTCTAAACATCGTATGAATGATGAAACCTTACCATTGTTGATGCAAATGGCACGCGAAGCTAAAGTTGAAACATGGCGTGACTGTATGTTTGCAGGTGAAAAAATCAATATCACAGAAAACCGCGCAGTATTACATACCGCATTACGCAACCGCTCAAACACACCAGTAATGGTAGACGGCAAAGATGTGATGCCTGAAGTGAATGCTGTACTTGCGCAAATGCGTGTTTTTTCAGAAAAAGTGCGCAACGGCAGCTGGTTAGGTTATACAGGCAAGCGCATTAGCGACATTGTGAATATCGGTATCGGCGGCTCTGACTTAGGCCCAGTGATGGTGTGCGATGCACTCACGCCTTATGCTAGCCCTGATTTAAAGGTACATTTTGTGTCCAACATCGATGGTGCACATTTGATGCGTTCTCTTAATGTTTGCAACCCAGAAACTACATTATTTATCGTCGCGTCAAAAACATTTACTACGCAAGAGACTATGACCAATGCAACTTCTGCACGCAGTTGGTTTTTAGCCACCGCAAATGATAATGCAAATGTGGCTAAACATTTCGTTGCGCTTTCTACAAATGCAAAAGCAGTGAAAGAGTTTGGCATTGATACTGCCAATATGTTTGTATTTTGGGATTGGGTCGGCGGCCGTTATTCATTATGGTCAGCGATTGGTTTATCGATTGCCTTATATGTGGGCATGGATAACTTTGAGGCCTTACTTGATGGCGCACATGAAATGGACATCCATTTTAAAACCACCCCATTAGAACAAAATATGCCTGTCATCATGGCGTTAATTGGTGTTTGGTATAACAACTTCTTTCATGTTGATACACAAGCCATACTCCCTTACGACCAAGGCATGGCGCGCTTTGCTGCTTATTTACAGCAAGCTGATATGGAAAGTAATGGTAAATTCATTTGCCGTGAAGGTAGCCGCGTGCAGTATAAAACGGGGCCAGTCATTTGGGGTGAAGCTGGCACTAACGGTCAGCATGCCTTTTATCAATTGATACATCAAGGCACTCAAACCGTACCTGCAGACTTTTTAATGCCTGTACATAGCCATTATGCAATCGGCAAACACGGTTATGCACACCACAAGATTTTATTAGCTAACTTCTTAGCACAAACGCAGTCGTTAATGTTAGGTAAAACTAAAGAACAAGCACGTTCTGAGTTAGAGCAACAAGGCTTGACAGGCGAGGCACTTGAGCAGTTACTGCCGCATAAAGTGTTTGAAGGCAATCGCCCTACCACTTCAATCATGTTTGATAAATTAACGCCAAATACCTTGGGAAAATTGATTGCGCTGTATGAACACAAAATTTTTGTGCAAGGCATGATTTGGGACATTAACAGTTACGACCAATGGGGTGTTGAATACGGCAAGCAGATCGCTCAGCAAATTCTGCCGCAATTGACTAATGATGAATTAATTACTAATTATGATAGTTCCACGAATGGTTTAATTAATTATATAAAATCACTCACTTAACATAAATTAAATCGCTAAGGTCTATTTATGTTGAATCACCGTTTAACTCCTATTATTCTTGCCCTTGGCCTAACGGCCAGCCTGCCAGCGATGGCCACTAACGGCATCAACATCATAGGCTTTGGGGCAGAATCAACGCTGATGGGTGGTGCTAATACTCCCGTTGCAAGAGACATGAGCGCAATTAATACTAACCATGCTGGTTAAGCAAAAATCCAGGGTTGCTTGATGGCTTTGGCTCTTTATTGCGCACTACTGACCTCTTTCACGAAGACGCCTTAAACGACCAGCATGTTGATAATCGCTATACTTTATTAGCCGGTGGTGGTTATGTATTGATGTAAGGGTGTGCCTCATACCACTTGCCATTAAGGTTCTCAGGAGATGCTTGAGCGATAGGTGCTAACAAGCAAAATATAAAAAATAAAATTAAAATTTTATCACCTGCATTTTGCCGAATTTTTCACTCAAGTATTTTATATTTTTATGTCACTTATAATGAAATTACCGTAAATCAAAAGCTTCACAATCCATAACTAAAGGTATTGATGGATATTATTGTAAGGTAGACCGATTGCAGCAGATGTTGCATACTTTATGTGTATCTTTATATATTGAAATATATATCTATGGCTAATCTTGATGAATATTGTGTTAATACAAAAAAATTCTCACTTAAATCTTATAAGACCAACGATAAAAGTGAGCTTGGCGAAAGTAGTGAGCGAGACTCTTATGAGTTAACTAAACTAGCAATTGAGATTAATGCGTTGCAAGATATTCTACAAGCTGAAGGTAAACGTAAAGTTTTACTAGTCTTACAAGGCATGGACGCTAGCGGTAAAGACGGTACTGTCCGTCATGTATTTAGTGAGTGCGACCCGTTGGGCATACGTTTAGCCAGCTTTAAAGAGCCGAGCCAAAATGAATTAGCCCATGACTATTTATGGCGTGTACACCAACAAGTACCAGAAGCAGGTGAGCTAGTCATTTTCAATCGCAGTCATTATGAAGATGTATTGATTGTGAAAGTGCACGATTGGATTGATGATAATGAATGTGCGCGTCGTTATGCTCAAATTAATGATTTTGAACGTCAGCTCACTGAAACTGGTACTACTATTATTAAATGCTTTTTACACATTTCTAAAGGTGAACAAAAACTACGGCTGCAAGCAAGGCTTGATGACCCAACGAAAACTTGGAAATTTAATCCCAATGATTTAAAAGAGCGCGTGCTTTGGCCTCAATACATGCAAGCTTACGAGAATGCGATTAAATCAACCTCTACAGAATACGCGCCTTGGTACATAGTGCCTGCAGACTCTAAAACTAATCGTAATCTGTTGATTTCTAGGCTATTACTAGACACACTTAAGAACATGAAGCTTAAGTACCCAGCTGTTCCAGCAGATTACAAATCTATTATTATTCAAGATTAGTTGAATAACTGCGCATTAATTAGCGTAATTTAACTTCACCTGCGCTCACTAATTGTTTGGCTAAAGTCTCACCAAGTGCAGCGCTAGTACTAGCACCAATGCGCTTAGCGATGCGGCTTGCAAAGTCATCTTGGTAAGTAAAATCAACAATCGTTTCTTGTTTAATCACTTCACGCGCTACATAATTTGCGCTACCTAACGCATCAGCCAAACCCAGTTTGATACCCTGCTCGCCACTCCAAAATAAGCCACTAAATACTTCTGGCGTTTCTTTTAAACGTGAACCTCTACCTTGCCTTACTACTTCTTTAAATTGCTCATGAATTTCATTCAGCATAGTTTGGGCTAAAGCTTGTTGTTTTGGGTTGATAGGTGAAAATGGATCTAGCATGCCCTTATTTTCACCTGCAGTCATTAAGCGGCGCTCGACACCGACTTTTTTCATCACCTCAGTAAAGCCATAACCGTCCATCAGCACACCAATTGAACCAATAATGCTCGCTTTATCCACATAAATCTTATCTGCGGCTGCAGCAATATAATAACCACCAGAGGCACAAATATCTTCCACCACTGCGTAGACAGGAATGGTTGGATGTAATTTCTTTTGACGTACAATTTCATCATTAATGATACCGGCTTGCACTGGGCTACCACCTGGGCTGTTAATACGCAAAATAATACCTTTGGTATTTTTGTCATCATAAGCATCATGCAAGCTCGTCATAAATGAGTCTGCATTCACTGCACCACCAGCTTCAATCACGCCAGCCACTTCAATCAGCGCCGTATGTGCACCAGATACTTTTTTACTGCCACCCAGCCAACTTATTGCATAAAACAAGACAATAAATAAATATAAAAACATCAACCCTTTAAAAAACATACTCCAACGACGTGATTTCTTTTGCTCAATTAGCGCAGAGGTTGCAAGCTTTTCTATCGTATCGCGCTGCCATTGTGTATCTTGTGGCGCACTGTTAGCGGATAACTGTTGACTATCTTCTGACATATTTTCACTTTCTTATTAAAGTTTTTTCTATTAACTTACGGTGTAATAATACTACGTCGTAATCGATTCAATATTGATAACAATTTTTTGATTTTGTTCAATGACTTCTATTGCCTTTAAACTTTTACCTTTACATGGGCCCATGACACAAAACCCCGTATCAGGCTGATAATGTGCACCATGTGTGGCACATATTAAATAATCTTTTTGCGCCGTAAAAAAATCGCCCTGATTCCAGTCTAATTCTACAGGCACATGCGCACATTGGTTGATATAAGCATAAGGTTTACCATGGAATCGCACTACAAAACCAGTTGCAAACTCCCCTAGCGCGGGTAATGAAAAACGTAGACCTTTAGCTTCATTCTGCAAATCCTCACTATCAAAAATAATATTTTTATTCGTATTATTGATATCAAGCATAAGCTAAAAGCCATTTACTTAAGCTAGCAAAGTCTTCAAATTGCTGAATTGGATTGAGGTATTGCCACTGCTTGGCTTGCTGTGCACCATAAGTTACACCTACCGCGCTCACAATAGCGTTTTGCGCCATTTGTAAATCATGACTAGTGTCCCCGATCATTAACGTACGTTCAGGTAAAACCACTAGAGTATTCATGAGCTCATCTAACATTTGTGGATGTGGCTTAGAGAAACATTCATCTATAGTTCGTGTTTCCTGAAAGTACTTACCTAAACCGGAATGTTCTAATGCCAAGTTAAGACCACGTCTACCCTTACCTGTTGCTACAGCTAGCTTAAACCCACGTTTATTCAACTCGACAATCAATTCTGCAGCACCTGTAAATAAAGGTATCTCACTTTCGCCAGCATAATAATTAATACTGTATTGCTTAGCGAGCGCCTGCGCTTTATCGGTAGGGATATCACCATACAAAGCCTGAATAGACTCCCGCAGTCCAAGTCCAATAATACTTCTGGCTTCGTCAGCAGTAATAGCAGAAAGCCCCACCTCTTCTGCCGCTTTTAATAAAGCATCGGTGATCATACCTGTAGAGTCTGCTAGTGTACCGTCCCAATCCCATACGATTAAATCAAACTTTTTAGGCATTATTTAATGTCTCTTTCTCTAATTTTTGCAAAAATTTATTTAACTCCGTTGGAATAGGTGCATTTAATTCCAACTTATCATTTGTTAATGGATGTCTGATTTTAGTGATTAATGAATGCAAAAACATACGCTTTAAACCATGTTTTAGCAAAATCTTATTTTTAGCAAAATCGCCATATTTGTCATCACCAACTATATTAAAACCTAAATGCGCTAGCTGCACTCGCAACTGGTGGGTACGTCCAGTGACCAACTGCGCCTCGAGCAAACTAAATTTACCTAATACTGGATGGCTATAGTACTTTAATAACTTAAACAAAGTTTCTGAAGTTTGGCGTTCGTTATATTTATCTTTGGAAGCATCAGTCACCACATTTACGCGACGCTCCCCATTTGGTAATAAATATTTTTGCAAATCTAACACAACGCGTTTCTTTTGTTCCAGCCACTCACCTTGCACTAACATCACATAGCGTTTATCGGTTTTATTGTTGCGAATCGCCTCATGTAAAGCGACTAGGGCACTGCGTTTTTTAGCAAGCATCAACACGCCTGAAGTTTCACGATCTAAACGATGCACTAACTCTAAAAACTTGGCTTTAGGACGCTCTAGCCTCAATTGTTCAATCACGCCACGGCTAATACCACTGCCGCCGTGCACTGCAAAACCTGCTGATTTATCAATCACCAACATGGCTTCATCTTCAAAAATAATTGCGCCTTCAAATTGTGATGTTTTAGGCGCAATTTGCTCAGGCTTATCTAAAGCTGTTGAACGTGTCGGTGGGATTCTAACAATATCGCCTAATGTAAGACGAAAATCAGCATCAATGCGCTTTTTATTCACACGGACTTCACCACTACGCAAAATACGATATACGTGACTTTTAGGCACGCCTTTTAAAGTCTTTGTTAGAAAGTTATCAATGCGCTGGCCTTCACTGGCCTCATCGACTGTTAAAAATGCGGTGGCTAATTCACTTACTGAGGATATTATCGCTAAGTTTTTGTTTGTATCTTGAGTTGTATTATTGTTCATGCTTTGCTTAAATGATTGTTGTAGCTTATAATTTGATAGTTGTTAAAAAATTAACAATGTAAATTGTT
>JAYTHN010000255.1:0-4231 GCA_043732505.1 Methylotenera sp. | reverse complement strand
AATCGCTCAGGAACACTTACTGGTAATACCTCAATGGCAATTGGCGTTGTTTTTGATATGCCCGCTGGCTGGTTTTGCGTTTGGCTGGATAATGTGTAAAAACGGATGGTTGCGGGTTTCGCACATGCCGTGAGTGCAGCTGCAAGCGCAAGTATCAAAGCGGTAGATTTGCTGAAGCTCATCCAATTATTCCTACGATTATTCATAGTTTTTATATTAGTTTTCATATTACTTTTTCCATATTGCACGGTTGCTAATACTTTCTGTGCTTCTATCAAGTTAAGGATTATCAATTGTCTTGCCGCGAATCAGTGATTCTGGGTGTTGTTCAAGATAATCAGTTAATACTTTTAAAGACGCTGCAGCACGTGATAACTCTTGCAGTGTTTGTCGCAAATCTTGCTGTAATGGCGCGTCTTCTGATAGCGTACGCCCTGCACTATCAAGTGTTTTGCGTACATCTTTCATGGCCGCGGTTACTTCAGGTGCTACATCTTGGTTAAGTGTTTTTGTCAGTTTTTCAGCGCTGTTTAAGGTTTTGTTTAAAGTGACTAATGACTTTTGCAAATCAATACCGATTTGATCGAACGGCACTTTACTGAGCCTGCCCGTGATAGTCTCAATCTGTGTTTGCACTTCATCTAGACCATTAGAAATGGTTGGTAATTCGATGGGTGTGCTAGGCGATATCGCTACTAGCGGCGCTTTAGGAAAGAAATCAAGTGCAACATAGAGCTGACCTGTTAGCAAATTACCTGTGCGTAATTGTGCACGCAAGCCTCGGCTGACCATAAATTGTATGCGTTGTTGATGAGTATAAGGCGATTGAGCTTGATCTTTGGCATATTTACTACCTAGCCTAGCAGGATAAATTTCAATGACCACTGGCATATCGAATTCACGACGTTTAGAGTCATATTCGATGCCCACCGATTTCACTTCACCTAGCACTACCCCACGGAAATCAACCGTTGCACCAGGTGTTAAACCGCGTATCGACTGGTTGAAACGCAAGATGGCTGTTTCCGAGCGGCCATCTGGTTGCTTAAGCGCCTCGGTTTGGTCCTGCGCTAACAGGAACGTGGTATTTTCTTTGGCAAGCGTCCCGGGTTTACCATCGGTTGATTGGAATGCCAGCCCGCCCAAAATTACGCTAGCTAGTGATTGCGTATTGACCTTGAAGCCGCTGGCATTCACCTGAATATCTACCCCACTAGCATGCCAGAAACGCGTATTTACGCCAACAAATTTGTCATAAGGGGTGTTGATGAAGATGCGTAAGCTGACACCTTTGCCATCACTATCTAAATCATAAGCGGAAACTTGGCCAACCTTGATGCGGCGGTAAAAAATGGGTGATCCTACATCGACTGACCCTAAGTCATCCGCATGTAGCATGAACTGCTTACCAGAAGCATCTCGCGTAACAGTCGGTTGTACTTCCAGCCCCGTAAACTCTTTGGTCGTTTCGTCTGATATACCGCCATCCGCAGCAATGTAGGCGCCAGATAACAAAGTACCTAGCCCCGAGATGCCTGATGCGCCAAGGCGTGGACGTACTACCCAATAGTGGGTATCCATTGTAGTAAAACTCTCAGCATTTTTTGATAATTGCACCTTCACCAGCACCTGTGAGCGGTCTTTACTTAAGCTGATTGTTTGTACTTCACCAATATCGACTTCCTTGTATTTTACCTTGGTTTTACCTGCCTCTAGGCCTTCACCAGTGCTGAACGTGATGGTGATGACTGGGCCACGGTCTATCAATATCTTGGCGACTAAGACGATACCAATGATTGCTGCGATAATAGGAATTAACCATACCAGCGATGGCAACCAGTTACGTTGCTGCTCACGTTTAGGGGTAGGCAGACCAGCTACGTTTTCTTGTTTAAGGTCTTGTTTAATCTCTTCGTTCATCGTGTTTCTTTCATCTGGTCTTTATCTTGTATTTTGTTTTTATTTAGCATTACTTTTGTTTCAGACACTTTTGTTTTGGACATCACTGGCTATAACCGTCTGGTTTGAAATTTTGGAATCTGCAGTGTCCCAAATTAGCCGTGGATCAAAGCTGAGCGAGGCCAGCATAGTTAATACTACTACTGCGCCAAAAGCGACGATACCCACACCCGCAGTGATTTGGGCAAATCCTTGAATCTGTACCAAACCCACCAGTAGCGAGACGACAAAAACGTCTAGCATTGACCAACGACCGATGATTTCTACCAAGTGGTATAGCTTAGCCCGTTCCAGTTGTCGCCACAAACTTTGCCGTTGTGCGCTAATCACTAATATAAATAATGATGCAAGTTTGAGTAAAGGCACAAGAAAACTTGCGATGAAGACTATAGCGGCCAATCCCCAATCCCCAGACACCCAGAAGAAAATAATGCCGCTAAGAATGGTATCCTGATGCGTATCAAAGAAGGTGCTGGTAATCATTACTGGCAACATGTTGGCTGGTATATACATAATGCATGCGGTGATAAGTAGCGCCCAAGTGCGGTTAAGGCTATCAGGCTTTCGCATATGCAGTGTGGCGTTACAATGTAAGCAACGCTCGCCTTCCTGTGCATCTTTCCAGAGTTTTCCGCATTGGTGGCAGGCTAATATACCTAGACTGCTAGTAGTTTTAAATCTAGTCGTTGCAAACTCAGTGTTAAGTTCGGTTTTAGGCAGCGTTGCAATGGTAATCAATGCGTTATTTGTCATTTTACCTCCTGTTCGGAGATTTCCAACTGCCACAAATAACGCGGGTTGAATGACACCACGACTGTGAGCATTACAGTCAGCATACAAAACGCCCACAAGGCAATACCGGGGATGATAGTCGCCATATTTGATAGTTTGATTAACGCTACCAGTACGCCCAACATGAACACTTCTACCATGCCCCACGGACGTAACATTTGCATCACGCGTATCAATAAGCTAAACCCTGGGCGATCATCAGGATTGGTTGATGGAATTAGCAAGTAAAACAAAATCAGCATTTGCATGAATGGAAATACTATAGTCGTTGCTAACACCAGCAATGCTACTAGCGAGACTCCTTCGGTGCTTAGCGATAACACCGCACCCATTAATGTCGTTTTGCTGACTAAGCCCTGCAATTCTATTTGGACAATAGGGAATGTATTCGCGATAACAAAAATGATCAGGCTGGCGATGGTTAAAGGCAGCAGATGATTACGCCGCTCTTGGGCATTACGGTCGATTTCAGATCCGCAACGCGTGCAACGCGCGATTTCGCCATTGGATAGCGATAGCTTGTGAAACACTGCGTCACAATACTCGCAGGCAATCAAGTCTGAGATTTCATGCATAGTTAGGTTAAATGCTATTAAATTTATGATTAAACTATAGCTTAGAAAAGCTATTACAGCCAATCCCAATCTAATCGTGGTTTATGAGGTGCATTTTTCATCGCCCAATCCCACAAAAATGGCGGAACAAAGCGCATTAACCTTACCACCCAACCCATTTGCCATGGAATCACCACAAAGCGACGTTTACCCTCAATTGCATTTACAAACTTAGCTGCAGCAATATTTGCATCCATTAAAAATGGCATTTTGTATTGATTCACGTCCGTCATTGGCGTACGAATGTAACCAGGTGCAATAGTAGTTACAGCGATATTATTAGCCGCCATTTCTACGCGTAAACTTTCTAAATAACTAATCGCAGCGGCTTTGCTTGCGCTGTATGCCCCAGCTCCGGGTAAACCACGAATGCCAGCAACGCTGGCGATACCCACTAATTGAGCCGTTTCACCTGATTTTTCACTAACCTTCATTGCTGCAATAAACGGCTGAAAGGTATGTACCAAACCCATCACGTTAATATCCATCACCGCCTGAAAAGCTGCAATATCTGCTTGACACTCAGTAAGGGTGCCACGGCTGACACCTGCGCAAGCAACCACTACATTTGGTGTACCGTGATGCTGCATAAAATTTTCACTTGCAGTAGCAAGTGAGGCGCTATCACGTACATCTAGCGGGTAAATAAAACATTTAACTTGGTAAGTTTCTTGTAATGAGGTTTTTAGCTTTAGTAAGTGCTCACTACGCCTAGCCACCAATCCGATAATAGTATCTGAGTTGTTATAGCGAGTTGCATATTCCGTTGCAAGCGCTTCACCTATGCCACTAGAGGCGCCTGTAATAAAAACTTTCATGGATGATGCCTTGTAAGTGTTATCAATATTATGGACGTAAAAAAACCC
>JAYTHN010000254.1:0-4233 GCA_043732505.1 Methylotenera sp. | reverse complement strand
GTTATCCCGATTTGCTGATTCACCGCGCTATTAAAGCGGTGGTTAGTGGCGAAAAATATAAAGCCAAAGATTGGAATAACTTAGGCGTGCATTGCAGTATGACCGAGCGCCGCGCGGATGAAGCCACACGTGACGTCAACAATTGGCTGAAATGTTATTACATGCAAGACAAAATCGGCGAAGTTTACCAGGGCACGATTGCTGGCGTCACTAGCTTTGGCGTGTTTGTGGCGCTAGATGGCGTGTATGTTGAGGGCTTAGTGCATGTGACCGAGCTGGGTAATGATTATTTTAATTTTGACAAAGCCCGTCACGAAATGCTGGGGGAGCGCACTGGCGCGCGCTTTAGGTTGGGCGACAGATTAACCGTGAAAGTAGCACGCGTCGATTTAGAAACCAGTAAAATTGATTTCACGCTGGTTAGCAATGCCAAAACAGCAGGCCTGCAAGCCAATACCAGCGCAGCTTCTGGCGATGCTCAGAAAAATAAGTTGGGTATTAATAAAGGCAAAACGAATGCTGATTTAAAACCAACCGATTTTAAACCACTAAGTACGCGCGCCTTAGACCGCGCCAAAAAAGACAGAACGGGTACGAAGAAAATGGGCAAGTCTGCTTCAAAATCAGGCACAAAATCTAGCATTAATTCCTCACCCAAATCGCGCGATAGAAACACTAAAAACAAAGGTAAACGATAAGCATGGCAGATTCACGCATTTTATTTGGCTTTCACGCTGTGTTAAGTCGCATGCGCCAACATGCAACGAGCATAGAAGAGATTTTAATCGACCGTGACCGCATTGACGCGCGCATGAAAGATTTGCTCAATTTGGCAGAAGCCGCAGGCGTACGCGCCATGCAAGTGGATAGGGCGCGGCTGGACGGCCTAGCAGGCATGAATGGCCGCCATCAAGGCGTGCTTGCACGCGTCATTGATACGCCAATTCCATATAAAGATATTCATGATATTTTAGAAAGCGACTTAAAAGAACCGCCATTTTTCTTGGTGCTAGATGGCGTGGAAGATCCACACAACCTAGGTGCCTGCTTGCGTGTGGCCGATGCCATGGGCGTGCATGCGGTCATCGCCCCTAAAGACCGCGCTGTGGGCTTAAACGCAACAGTGCGCAAAGTGGCTTGTGGCGCAGCAGAAACGGTGCCGTTTATCGCCGTGACTAATCTAGCGCGTACTTTGCGTGAGCTGAAAGATGCGGGCGTATTTATTGTTGGAACCGCGATGGAAGCCCCCAAAGGCATGGATGCGCCTTCTAGCCTGCTTAACACCAAGTTAGATGGCCCAATTGCCTTGGTTTTGGGTGCTGAGGGCGACGGCATACGCCGCCTAACTGCTGAAACTTGTGATGTCTTGATCACAATCCCTATGTTTGGCAGTGTAGAGAGCCTTAATGTAAGCGTTGCCAGCGGCATTTGCTTATATGAGGTAAGGCGACAGCGTAATGTGGGAAAGTAATATAGTGATCTTGTTCTCAGGAGTCCATAGCTAATGTGAGTTAGACCTAATTTAATAGCGCTCTAGTTTTTAAGGGTATCCGAGTTTCATGATTGATTTGACCAAAAACTCACTGAATTAAAGTTTATTCAATTATGTTGATTTTCATTTTTAACTGTCCGTTTTATGGCAACTAAATTGATATGCTATGAGGCAAAAACTGGCCATAAGTAGTCATTCAGCCTATTCCATTCGGATGCTCTGAATTTATTTGACGATTGGGGTGCCGCCATGAGGGTACTTCGTCGCAGCCTTCGAGTTTTGTGTAGGCCGGACCAGCATCGTGCTCGACGAGAGGGCTGAATGAGCCTGGCTTTTGAGCATAGCGATCGACGAAAAAGCTGAGAGTTGCATTATTCAAGTCGAGCGAACAATTAGTCATTTCGACCCCATCTTCAGTTCGCCGATACGTGGATTCTGAGTTATTGGGCAAGGGTTAATCGGTCATATTCTACAAATAAGCACTTTACTAACTCGCTCATTAACTTGTAGTTTTTATGCGTAGCGTTATTCATAACCTCTGCATTGATGTCTATCATATGCACATCATGAGCCTTGAATAGTTTTTTCACGTTGATCTGAAAATCATGTGAATATATCAACAGGCTTCTACTCATTTGCTACCCCATGTGGCACATGCCCTGTCGCCACATGCTGGCGTGCAGATTCACAATGCTTCTGTTGGTCATCGAAAAAAATATCTGCACCAAAGGCCTTCAGGAATATCCCCTTATCCTTTCCGCCAAGGAAGAGCGCTTCATCAATACGAATGTTCCATGCGCGCAAGGTACGGATAACGCGCTCATGTGCAGGCGCTGCGCGTGCGGTAATAAGCGCAGTGCGTATTGGTGACTTATCTGCAGGGTATTCCAATTGAATTGGATGCAGCATTGCAAGGAAGTTCTTGAATGGGCCACCCAGCATAGGTTGCTTAGCAGCCATGACTTCATTGCCATTTATTGAGCGACAATTATCTTGTCTGGTCTAGCGACAATTAACTTGTCTAGTTGATCTGATAGAGT
This sequence comes from Methylotenera sp., assembly GCA_043732505.1. Taxonomy (GTDB): domain Bacteria; phylum Pseudomonadota; class Gammaproteobacteria; order Burkholderiales; family Methylophilaceae; genus Methylotenera. Next base: position 1,701 of record JAYTHN010000254.1, on the reverse strand, counting down.
TCTGCACAGCAAACCACAAGGAGGCGCTGTGTCAGGTAAACACATTTCAGATAAACAGGTTAATTTATATATGACACAAAGATCCAAGCATAGTCAGGTGATTGCTGCAGCTAAGAGCGGCATTTCATCACGCACTGCTGGTCGCATCGACAACCAGATTCACCAACCCAAACAAGCCAATCGCAATTGGCGTACTAGAGAAGATCCGCTATCCGTTATATGGGAACCAATTGTGTTGCCACTATTACAGCAATCAGATGGCCTAACGCCCATTGGGGTATTCGATTTCCTGTGTGAACAGCACAGTGATCAGTTTGATCCTAGAACACGCAGAACCCTGGAACGACGCATCAACCGCTGGCGACAATTACACGGCAGTGCTAAAGAAGTGATGTTTACGCAAACCCATCTGCCTGGCGCACTCGGCATTGCTGACTTTACGGTCGTCAAAGAATCCGTGACCATTGCCGGCGAGCTATTAAAGCATCGCTTGTTTCATTATCGTTTGGTCGCCAGCCGCTGGGGCTATGCCCAAGTCGTCTATGGCGGTGAGAGCTTTACGGCATTATCGGATGGCTTGCAGCGCGCATTTGCTGCCAGTGGTGGCGTACCGCATGAACTACGCACCGACAGTTTAAGTGCGGCCTATAAGAACCGTCAGCAACAAAATGATTTTACCGAACGCTACGCGGATCTATGCCAGCATTATGGGGTAAAACCTACGCGTAATAATCGTGGCGTCGCACATGAGAATGGCGCCATTGAATCACCTAACAATCATCTTAAAAAGCAGCTGCATCAAGCGCTGTTGGTGCGCGGCAGTCATGACTTTAATAGCCGAGAAGACTATGAGGCTTTTGTGCAGAATCTGCTCAAGCAACGTAATCGCCGACTCCACAGCACCTTTCTGGAAGAGCAGCGACAATTACAACCACTACCCGCAACGCAGCGCGACAATTACACCGAACATATTATCAGCGTCAGCCGTAACAGCACGATCACGATCAAGCACGTCCTTTATAGCGTGCCTTCAAGACTGGTGAGCAGTTGCGTACGGGTGCGTCTATTTGATGCCAAGTTGGAGCTGTGGTGTGCAGGCGAGCATACCTTGACCCTGACTCGCTTGTTCTCGTCATCAGGCATTCGTCAACGCAACATTGATTACCAACATGTGATTGAATCATTGGTGAAGAAGCCACGTGCCTTTCGTTTTGCTAAATGGCGTGATGACCTGCTACCCAATGAGGACTATCGCCATATCTGGCAGCATGCAAATACTCAACTGCCAGCTGACGACGCCTGTAAATATATTGTTGGGCTATTACACCTGGCTAAAAAGGCGAACTGTGAGGATGCCTTGGGGCGTTACGCTTTGGCGCAGATAGAGCAGGCCAGTCGTTTCAGCTTGATTGACTGCCAGCAACGGTTCTTAAACGTCATTCCGATCATTCCCAATCTACGCATACAGCAACATGCGTTAAGTGATTACCAAGCATTATTGGCAAAGGTACCAGCCTAATGAATAGCACAACACTTAACACGCATAACGCCTCATTACCGCTCATGCTTAAACAGTTGCATTTGGCTTCCATTAAAACGCATTGGCAGGCGATGGCACAAAAAGCCATCACTGAGCATTGGGCGCCTGATCAATATCTGGCAGAGTTGTGCCACATTGAATTACTCTCACGTGAAGACAAG
>JAYTHN010000253.1:0-1177 GCA_043732505.1 Methylotenera sp. | reverse complement strand
TTCTCCAATTAATTTGATATAAATAGCTGGGAATTGTGCTCGCAACTTACCTAAATGCGGTGCTATTAAGGCATTCGCCATTGTTGGCGGGGTACTTATAGAAACTTTGCCCGTTAGATCAAGCTGACCTGCCATGGCTGCTCGCCCAACTACAAACACCTCATCTGCCATTTTATTGTCTAATGCTGCAATACGCTGACCATTATCGGTCAGTACATAAGAACGCGGCCGTCTATCAACTAATTTTAAATTAAGCGCGACTTCTAGAGTAGCAATACGACATGCAATAGTGGCATGATTTACTTTTAAAAGACATTCCGCAGCTGAGAGTGATTTCTCCCGGGCAAAAATCGTAAAATATAGTAAATCTTCCTAATCAAACATACATTTGCTCATTTAAATATAATTTTCATGACCAGCTTAAGTGAATTTTTTCACATACACTGTGAACATATAGAGAATTCTACCTGATATCGGAATCATGCAATATGCGTAGTGTTTATTTAAAATCTAAACAATATCAAATTATGTCAAAATTAAAGTAGATTGTGACAATCACTTAAATTTAATGTTAATAATACTAAAGAATAACTGATGAGTTTCTCTATCTGCGCAGCATCAGTAACAATATTTTTTGAAAGTTGCTATGTTTAATTTAGTGGGCATTGCTTTAAAACGTCCTTATACCTTTGTAGTGATGGCGTTATTGTTATTTATTTTTGGCACATTAACTTCGTTGCGCAGTCCAGTGGATATTTTCCCAGAAATACGAATCCCAATCATTGCAGTAGCTTGGCAATATAACGGTTTGCCGCCAGATGAAATGGCTGGTCGTATCACTACACTATATGAACGAGTATTGACTACGATAGTCAATTGTATTGAACATATCGAAGCTAACTAATACACGGGCTTTGGTATTGTTAAGATTTTCTTTCAGCCTGGCGTCAATGTTGCAACTGCCAATGCTCAAGTGACAGCTATTTCACAGGTTGTTATCAAGCAGATGCCAACAGGTACTACACCATCGTTAATCCTGAATTACAGCGTTCAACAGTGCCTATCCTGCAAATTGCACTATCAGGAAAAGGTATGACAGAGCAAAATCTTGCCGATTTGGGTCTTAATGTAATTCGTACAAGTTTGGTTACGGTACCAGAAGCTGCAGTACCATTTC
>JAYTHN010000252.1:0-4244 GCA_043732505.1 Methylotenera sp. | reverse complement strand
ATGCTTGAAGTAGAGGGTTTGAATCTTAGCCTGACTATTGACCGCATAGATGCACTCGCCGATGGTAGTTTGGTTGTAATTGATTATAAAACTAGCAGTTTAGTAACAAATAAAAGCTGGGCAGATGACCGTATTACAGAGCCCCAATTGCCAATTTATGCAGCGCTAGCGTTAAAAGGAGAGCAGGTCGTAGCGGTATGTTTTGCCAAAATACGTACGGATGAAACCAAGTTTATTGGCCTTTCGGCAGAGTCCAGCGTATTGCCCGCAGTAGCTGCTTTAGCTGAAGTGACTAAAAGTTCGGCGTTTAAGCATTTTGATAGCTGGGATGCTTTGTTGCAACATTGGCAAGCGAGCCTGACCAATATTGCTCTAGAGATTAAATCTGGCATAGCCAGTGTAAAGTTTACCAAAGAAAGTGATTTAGCCTATTGCGATGTAAAACCCTTACTGCGCTTGCCTGAACGTTTGTTGCAATTTGAGAAAATGCAGGCTGCTCTAAAAGGTGGTGTTTAGTCATGACAGCAGATTTTAAAGCGTTGGACTTAAACACATTAGATAGCATCAACCGCGAACGCGCGCTGGAGCATGCCTCGTTCATCGTCGAAGCACCAGCTGGCGCTGGTAAAACCGAGTTATTAACGCAACGGTACTTAAAGCTACTGGCTAGCGTTAATGAGCCTGAAGAAATAATCGCACTTACCTTTACCAATAAAGCTGCAGCTGAAATGCGTAACCGTATTTTATTGAGTTTAGAGCATGCGAAAAACCAAACACATGAAACTGCTGTCCATAAGCTCGCAACCCGTGAATTAGCCAATGCTGCGCTTAATCAATCTAACGCAAAACAATGGAATATTCTCACCCAGCCTAGCCGATTACGCATTTTAACGATTGATGCACTGTGTAGCAGTTTAACGCGACAAATGCCTTTGCTAAGCAAGTTTGGCGGACAACCAGTAGTAAGTGACGACACAGATACACATTATAACGATGCGGCACGTCGCTCCATTGCACAAATTATTTATGAGTCAGATAGCGACGATACCGTTACCACTGCGCTTCGTTGTATGGATAACAACAGCGAGAAACTGGCAGGATTATTGGCCAAAATGTTAGCGAGGCGTGACCAGTGGTTGCCCATGGCTGGGCAATTGCATGGCTTAGATGTTGATGAAATATTACGCAATACTGAAGTGGCATTAGCGCATTTGATTGCAGAAGGCTTGCAAGCCTCATTAAATATAATACCGCCGAACGTGCAACATTTATTGATGCCATTAGCCCGTTATGCTGCTAGTAACTTAACTGAAGAGGCTGATATTGCGCCACTACTTGATTGGGATTCAGCCCTAGATGCAGATGCAAGCGACTTGATGCGCTGGCAGGCATTGGCTAAATTTTTACTCACACAAGATAGAAATTATCGCAAAAGTATTAATAAAAATAATGGCTTTCCAGCGACTGATGAAGGTAAAAGCAAAAAGGAAGATTATTTTTCAATTGTTAATGCACTAGAAAACAGTGAGGCGATTGGCAGTGTGCTTGCCTTGCCAGCCCTTGCATCGCTGGCAGAGAATCAGCAGTTTATTCAGGCGCTTACTAGGTTACTGATATTAGCCACTACGCATTTGTGGGCAGTATTTCAAGCGGCAGGTGAAGTGGACTTTGTCGCAATCGCCCAAAGTGCGCAATTGGCACTGGAAAATGAGCATGGCGTCACTGATTTAGCCCTTAAACTAGATTATAAAATCTCTCACTTACTCATAGATGAGTTTCAAGATACTAGTCCAGTTCAAATGCGTTTGATAGAAAAACTCATCGAAGGTTGGCAGCCAAATGATGGCCGTACGCTATTTTGCGTGGGCGACCCAATGCAATCCATTTACCGATTCCGCAAAGCGGATGTGAGTTTGTTTTTACAGGCAAGTAAATCTGGCATTGGACATTTACCGCTTACACGTTTGCAATTAAGCCGGAATAACCGCTCGCATCCAGCAGTGGTCGACTGGATTAACAACGCATTTCAACAGGTTTTTCCAAGTACAGATAATATTAATCAAGGTGCGATAAGCTATAGAAAGTTTACTGCCACACGTCCAACTATTGACTATGAAGGTGTCGTATTGCACCCACTAATTTTAGAAGCTCTGGGCAGTCATGGTGATTCAGAAAACAGTAGCGCAGAAGATGATATTGAATCCATCAATATCAAACAGATTGAAGCCGCTTATGTCGCTGATTTGATTATGAATCTGCGTGCGGATAAGCCTGCTGTAGAATCAGCCCCAAATAAAATGGCCGTATTGGTGCGTAACCGCAGTCATTTAACAGCATTGGTGTCTGAAATCAGGCGTAATCATCCACAACTGAAATTTCAGGCTGTGGAAATTGAGCACCTGAATGACCACCAAACTTTGCAAGATGCGCTATCGCTAGTGTGTGCGATGCACCATCGCGCGGATAGAACACATTGGTTGAATATTTTGCGTGCGCCTTGGTGCGGCATGATGTTAAAAGATTTACATGCTTTAGCGGCTGATAATCACCAGGCGACTATTTGGCAGCTCATGCATGATGAAAATCGTTTAAAAAACCTGACTGAAGATGGAAGGCTACGATTAAGTCATATTAAAGCCGTGCTTACTTCGGCTTTTGAAGCACAAGGTCGCATGCCGACGCGCCGCTGGTTGGAAAGTACTTGGTTGCAGCTGGGCGGTGGTAAATGCTTGGTAGACGCAGGTGATAATCGCGATGTGCAGGTATTTTTTGATTTAGTGGAAAAAATCAGCCGTAGCGGTCACGTGGATATTGCAAAGCTTGAGCTAGGCATGCAGAAACTATATGCCAAACCAGATATTGAAGCAGATGATAGTTTGCAGTTTTTAACCATCCATAAATCTAAAGGGCTAGAGTTTGATACTGTGATTTTGCCTGCGCTTAATCGTCCGCCTAGGCATGCAGATAATGAATTAGTATTATGGCAAGATGTGATGGTAGATAACCATATACATTTAATTGCCGCGCCATTTACGCCAAAATCAGCCAATAAAAAGACTGATGCACCCAATATTTATGAGTACCTTAAAGCTTTAGAAAAAGAGCGTGCGGACAATGAAACTGTGCGTTTGTTATATGTTGCCACAACGCGCACTCAGAGACAATTGCACTTAATTGCTAGCATGCAAAGCAATAAAAATGGTGAAATAAAGCCTGTAGAAAATTCACTACTTAAAGTTTTATGGCCTGCAATAGAGGCTGATTTTAAGCGTGCTGAGTTGTTGAAATTGAGTGACTCAGCTTTGCAAGTTATAGATATCACACAATTTAAGCCCCAGTTACAACGTTTGTATAGTACGGAATTTACGCATAATTTTTTATATAGCAGTGATCTAAACATCGCTAAAACTTCAAGTGACATTGCTGGTCGGTATATGGCTGATTGGTCTGCTGAATCTAAAAATATTACAAACACAGCTAATATTAATAGTGCAGCTGTTAGTAATATAGCCGCATCTTTTGACCTACAAAACAACTTGGACCTGTTTAGACATTGCGGCATATTAGCCCATATTTATATGCAGTTATTTAGCACAACAGATTTACAAGTTTGGCATGGCGAGCGTTTACAACAATGCGAAATCGGCATGCAAAAATGGTTAATGCAACAAGGTTATGCTGCTAAAAATGCGCAACAAGGTGCAGTAAATGTTTTAGTTGCGCTGCAAACGACGTTGCAAAGTGAGGCGGGTCAATGGGTACTTAAAGCTCATGATAGTGCGGCGAGTGAATTAAGTTTAATGCGAGTACAAGAACATGAGGTTAATAATCACGTAATCGATAGAACATTCATTGAAAATGGCATGCGTTGGATTGTAGATTATAAACTTACCACTACTGATGAAACTTTAGACTTTAATCTCTATGCAGAGCAACATCGACCCCAGTTAGAGCGATACGCAAGTTTATTTGCAAGTGAAGGGTTACCGATTAAAAAAGCAGTATTGTTTTTAAGTTTAGGTAAATTGGTAGAGCTATAGCAAACATTAGCGCTAACGTCCTATTCTTGTTGAGCGTGCTTAAAGTGCCGTCTTACGTACCATATTAAAAATATTACGCCTACCACAATAATTACGTAATGAAATTCATGGAAATATACTTTTAAATTATCCCAATGCTCGCCAAATTTCATTCCTGCGTAAGCCAGTATCAAGCACCAAATAAGCGAACCGATGAAAGTATAC
>JAYTHN010000251.1:0-1180 GCA_043732505.1 Methylotenera sp. | reverse complement strand
AAATATTCAGCCCAAGCAAGCGATAACCCTCGTGACTTAAGTATTTGAATCGCTTGCGTGAGATGCTTATCCTCGCGTTTGCCCGAAAGGATTTCATCGCCGATGATGTAGATGCCGAAGGTTTGCATGGTTGAAATTTGAAGGTAACTTTTAAAGTTTAATAAACGCTATTGTGGTCACCCACATTAACTGGAATAATTTGTTCGTTTTGAATCAGTAGCTCTAGGATCATACGGTAAGAAATATTGATAGAAAACGAGTGTAATCCTGCTAGTTTTCCACTCAGCCCATATAAACGCAGTGATGAATGAAATGGATTGGCGACCAATAATTGCAATGTTTTTAGGTATTGAGATTTTAATTCAGGGTAACGCTTGACCAAACGTGCTGCGCGGTTAGTGTATTACTCAGTAATAACAAGTGAGTAGGGCATTGTGCAACCCTACTTATATATTTGATCTAGTTGTTTTAAATGCTCTTCTGGCGATTCATTTACAAATTGTCCTGTGCTCAAGTTAGCGCGTGTTTCAGCAAATGCGGCCTCTAACTCACACTCGCGTAAATATTGGTAATGCGCTAAATTCATCACTACAAAGTACTCTTTACCAGTCACAAATAATAGCCTCTTGCTGGTTTTCAAGAGACGTCTTAATCGCGGCAATGCCTTTAGTTTTTAAATCGTTTGCGGTGATTTTTTACATGGATAGTTATCTAATAATACTTCTAATCGTATCATATATAATGTTATTAAAAATGCGTTAATAAGAGTTAATTAACTCTCTAACGTCATTCTCGCGAACGCAAGAATCCATTTTGACTTTAACCACCAAATCAAGTCTGAATACATATCGCGCTAATCCGGTAGTTGCCAATTATATTAACTTAACTTTAGCTTAGAAAACGGAGATTTCAATTTCGTAAAAGGCCTTTCTACGAATACCCAGCTTAAATAACCCATCATAGACACAAAAATAATAGTCAACAGCGTTAATATCCATGGATTTATAGAAGGATTATTTTGAATAATTAAATTCTGAAATGGCCACGCATATTAATAAACGCCATAAGAAATGTCAATTTTTGTACCTATCTTGTTAAGGTATTTTTGTTTATAGTTAAGCGAAAAATTAAACAATAAATATCCTCCAAAAACAAACAAACCTATTTCTGCTGACAGAGG
>JAYTHN010000250.1:0-4259 GCA_043732505.1 Methylotenera sp. | reverse complement strand
ACATATTTAAAGGCAGCTTTAATATCCTCCGAGACAGTTAGATGAGGCGCTAATTTGATTTTGAGCTCTTTAAATGAATTTTAACATTAATATTTGTCATCATAATCTTCTAGTACCAATGGCAACCCCATATCAATCCTAGCCAATCGCTGAGCCATCTTAATCATTGGCTCAGTAAAGAATGCTAACTCAGTATCTGCTAGAGAGATTTGCTTGTATTTTTCATAGGCCAACTCAAAAGACACCTCTTGGATGTAAGCAATGAGTTGTGTATATCTATCCCTTTGCTTGGTATCTGGGCTTTTAGTTGACTCACAATAGATGTTTTCAAGGTGCATAGATAAATATGCGACAAATTCGAGCTGAATACTGTTCTCTATGTTGGTGGTAAGCATGATCTTATAACTAAACTATTTTGTTAGCTTCTAAACAATCTTGAATTAACTCTAATCGTAAAATTGGACTTTCCATTTGCATTAACCGTTGTTTCTGCACTAGGGGCAAATCTAATATTTCTATCCATCGATTAGCAACCCAAGAAGCATTTTCAAATTCATAAGATTCAACAGCTGGCATATTCGAAGGTGATAATTTTTGATCAGCTAATGAATCAAGTAATTGTTTTAAAACTCTGATAGAAAGGTTTAGATCTTTAGGTATAGGCATAACTGTATCATTAGGTATATTTATGACTTCACCCATTACTAATCCGTCTGCTTCTTGAGTAAATGAATCAATCTTAACTCTGTGTTGGCCAACGCAGTGAATCGTCATCAGACCAACCGTAGTTACATCGGCATTAACTATATTGACCAGAATTCCCACATTAGCAAAGGGAAAGGTACCTTCTGCAAACACGTTGTAAATGGATTTTATAACTGAATTCAGGAAAGATCTCTTATGCATTAAGTAGTTTTTGATGGAAATACTGAATGACTGCTTTGGGCCGTGAGCAGTCATTGTTACATTAATAATATAACTAATGGATCCTTTACGAATTGATCGGACTTTCAACCAGTGATTAAAAAAAACTTATTTAAATTTAAATTATACTCAGTTAACTTTAGTATTGTTAAGTTTGCGAACGTACAGAGAACTATAAAATGAATTTTATTTTATTTTAAGGATGACAAAATGTGATTTCACATAGGAGTGGACATAATGACCTAGGATCAAGTAATTGGCGCTATAGAAAACTTTGTTGGTAGAGTTCAGGAAGATTTTGGAAGGCTGATTAGTAGTAAAGTCCAATTAAATAAAGGTGTCAGAAAGCAAGTAGTCGGCGATGCACAACAAAAAAATAGTGAAGCAATAGATGCTGTAAAAAATATTAGAAAGCATTAATTGAATTGATATGGGTTGATTTATGCGGTCATTTTTATTGGTGTTGAGCAAGTTGAATTAGATAGGTTTACTTGATCTATGGTATTGGCAGAATTTTTGAATATACTTACAACATGTCGATATGAAAAATATTTTGCCAAAACACCCCCCAGATTCCTGAAGTGCTCTTAATGTATCTGGTTGCTACACTTTAGTTTGAATCAGGGACACAAAGATGTTAACAGTTGATTGTGAAATTGTAATCGTTGCAAATCCTTACAAGAGTTTAATCTAATATTGCTGGATTGAAAGTTAAGAACGATTAAAAAAACGCTTTATCAAACAGCTTGTGAGGTTAGACAAAAATTGCTACTGAGGACTTATTAGAAACAGTCACACAGTTTATGCTCAGCTACCAGTACTTTTGTTTAAAAATAGTTATAAGCTGAGAATTAGTGCATGGTGCATAGGCATAAGTTGAGATTACTCATTCATTCTATTTTAGCGTTAATTCTTATACATCCTTAACGTCTTATTTTAACTGTTAATTCAAGCTGGCCACTGTAAGAAAAACAGCTACTGACTTTTCCCTAATTACACCGGAGTTAGCTTGTCAATTACATCTAAAACTATTTAAGGATTCGCTTTTTGTTTAACCATGAACTCAATAAACTTCATCAAAACCTTTGATGACATTACACGTTTATGTATAAATGTATAAGGAATTATTACTTTTAAGGCTAATTATCTATAGTTACTAAGAGTTTATTTCAGATTAAATAAAGACAAGAAAACCATCTGCAAAATAGACTAACCCAACTAAACCTGCTCCAACACCACCCAACCAAAGCGACTTCTTCTTTAAGAGCCCAGCGATAGATGAAAGTAATATAGCAATCTGTAAATAAATAACGGCAATTCCAAAAGCTTTTGAATGTATTTGTGCTTCATCTCTTAAAGCCTCTAGTGATTTAGCTTTTTCCTGAGCTTCAGTTTTTTCTTTTTCGTATTTTTCTATCTTCTTTTTGTAATCTGCTATTTTGTCCATATAGATGGTCGATATCTTTACTGCATCAGGACTGAGGCCCATTAAGTCAAGTTCCAACTTTTCTGCTTGCAATTGGTAAATATAAGACTTAATACCTTTTGATTGATAATATGCCCATTCGTCAGATTCCTGAGCTTGAGTAATAACAGATTTGGTTGAGAATCCTCCGCCTTTGAAGGTAGAGAGCGTTGCACAGACTGCGAATATTACGGTTGTTAGTGCTAAATAATTTAACCACACGTCTTTCTTTTCATTTAACATCAAGCGATCCTAAGTTGATTTGTTATTAATTTACCGTTACAGCTCTATCAATTAAGCTTGAACATTCTTCAATTCACTTCACCTACCTGCTAACGACTCATGCAGCAAGCACGGCTTGCTTTATTTTTGACATAAAAAAGTTTATAAATGATAACTCACATCTTCTAAATACAAAAAATTCTTAATCGAATTAAATCAGCCCGGATGAATGCAATAGAGCCTCCTGAATTTTCTTTTTAAAATCGGATGCTTCAATTTGAATTTTTCTGTCTGAATCGCTTTTAAGTTTGTTTTCCTTTTTCATAGCTTCTCCAACCGTATAACCTGCATCATAAGATGCATCACAAGTAGCATCTTTTTTAATTCCTTTGGCAATCGAGAGTCTTGCCGCAAGGTCTGCATAAACATGATCTTTAGAGCCATCAAAGTATCCAGTTAAACGGCAACTCTTGTAAATTTCATCTGGCTTTTCTGCATAAGCCTGACCCATGAAACTAAAGGTAGCAATCAGTAAGAGTAATATTTTCTTTATCATACAAATCCTATCAATTTTTGGTTTTACTTAATATAAGTACTTAAATTACAAATCACCGCGGCTCCAATACATTAACAACGACTCAATCATCGTCATCGTCATCGTGTTCGTGATGTCCATGGTGCTCGTGATGCTCTCGCCAACCATCATTATCGTAGTGCCGCTCGGCTCTTGGATAATAATAAGTGTTAGGATTTGCGCTGTAATATTCACGATAAACAGGTCTGGTTGGATAATATACGACTGGAGGAGGCGCGTAATAAACAGGCGGGGGCTCATAATATGGCTGACCAATATTTAAGCTAAAGCCTATGGAATCGTGCGCATTTACCGCTGTTGAAGCACCTATTACAAGTAGTAAAACCATTAGTCCTAATTGAATCTTTTTCATCATAATCTCCTTGGTTCTTAAACAGTATTCAACTCAAAAATTTATAGCAAATTCCTGTTCACTTGAGCGACATCACATCTATTAATGCTCACCTTCGTCTTCATCATGATGGTGGCCATGATGCTGTTTATGATGTCCGTTATCATGTCTATACTTATGGTCGTCATCATAACGACCCCTATCAGAGTTATTTGCATAAGTTTTTCTGGATGGATCAGTGATTACCTTACCAACTGCCGCACCTCCTGCGCCGCCTAGGCCTGCCCCGACTAATGCACCTGTGCCACTGCCGCTCACTTGTCGACCTAAATATGCACCACCTGCACCACCTGCTGCACCACCAACAACAGCTCCAGTTTGACCTTTACCTTTTGTAGTTACCGCACCTCCAACACCACCACCAACTGCACCGCCAATCACCTCGCCATTTTTACCGCCCACTACATTTCCAAGTGCGGTCCCAAGGGCTGCGCCCAAGCCACCGCCTATTGCAGTTTTAGCTGTGCTGTCTTCAGCAATGACTTGTCCGGATAAAAGCAGTCCTAACAATAGAAATATTTTAAATACATTCATTCTTAATTTCCTTGCAAAAAGTTATTCATTCAAGATAAATTAAAACCTTACTAATTCATATCGAATTAATTAAATCAGATATGTATGTAAGCATTGCTACTTAACTTAAAGTTTCATTTGTTCTATGA
>JAYTHN010000249.1:0-13364 GCA_043732505.1 Methylotenera sp. | reverse complement strand
GGTCGATATGCAACGTGCGATTACGATTTCTTGTGATACTTTTTTTTATGGCTTAGCATTAGAGCTAGGCATAGATAAATTGACTTCATTTGTAGGCCACTTTGGTTTTGGCAAGAAAACGGATATTGATATACAAGGGGAAACTGAAGGTTTATTACCTACCCCAGAATGGAAGAGACGTCGCTTCAAGCAACCGTGGTACCCAGGGGAAACAGTCATTGTGGGTATTGGACAAGGTTACACTTTAGTCACGCCGATGCAGCTCGCACAAGCGACCTCAATATTGGCGAATAACGGTGTAGCGATGAAGCCGCATTTAGTGACGCAAATCCAAAAAGCTATTTCTGGTGAAAATACAATGATTCCAGCCATCGTGCAAGGTACAATCAAACTTAATCCTGAGAATATTGCGATTGTTAAGCGGGGTATGATGGATGTGACATTACCAGGTGGTACTGCGGCCAGCGTGGGTGCAGGTGCGCCCTACGCTATTGCCGCAAAAACAGGCACCGCGCAAGTGATTGGTATCAAGCAAAATGAAAAATATAATGCCAACAGCATTAATGAGCGTCATCGTGATCATGCTCTATTCATTGCCTATGCGCCTGCAGAAGATCCAACGATTGCAATGGCTATCATTATAGAAAATGGTCAACATGGCGGCTCTACAGCAGGACCAATTGCTAGAAAAGTAATGGATTATTATTTATTAGGAAAACTACCAGCGTCTGATAAAGTCTTAGAAGAAATTAAAAAACCGTTAAATTCCGTTACAAATAAGCTAGCAACCAAGCCAGTAAATGGCGCCAAAAAACTCAACCCTCCACTTGCCATTCCACCTGAAGAAGAATTGCATGATTAGCAAATTATTATCCCAATTTGTTAAACATATTGATTCGTTCCTCATGACGTGTTTATTCTTTACTCTGATTGTTGGTCTTTTTGTACTTTATAGTGCATCAGGACAAAATTTTGCGCGTGTATATGGTCAAGGTATTAACATTATGGTGGCATTAAGTTTTATGTGGGCAGCTGCAAATATCGCCCCAAATCAACTTGAGAGAATTGCCTTGCCACTTTATACGTTGGGCGTTTTATTATTAGTTGCAGTTGCCTTGTTTGGTTCGGTAAGTCACGGTGCACGACGCTGGTTAAGTTTAGGGATCACACAAATCCAGCCTTCTGAACTCATGCGTATTGCCATGCCGATGATGCTGGCATGGTACTTCTCTAAAAGGGAGGGTAGGCCTGCTATGGCAGACTTTACTGTCGGCGGGTTCTTATTGCTAGTGCCAGTCGCGTTGATCATTAAACAACCTGATTTAGGAACGGCAATATTAATTGGCGCTTCTGGCTTCTATATATTATTTTTAGCTGGTTTAAGCTGGAAATTACTATTAGGTGGTGCAATCGCTTTTGCAGCGTCTACGCCTATATTATGGTCTTCACTACATGATTACCAGCGCCGTAGAATTGAAATTCTACTAGACCCAACACAAGATCCATTAGGGGCAGGCTATCACACCATACAAGCGATTATCGCACTAGGGTCTGGCGGCATTGCAGGCAAAGGCTGGATAAAAGGCACACAAGCGCAGTTAGATTTTTTACCCGAACGCAGTACAGATTTTATCTTTGCAGTGTTTGGTGAAGAATTTGGCTTATTAGGTAATGCGTTACTACTCGTATTGTTTAGTTTGATTATTTTGCGTGGCTTAGTCATTGCCTCACAAGCACAAAGCACCTTTACTAGATTGCTGGCTGGTAGTATCACGCTAACGTTCTTTACCTATGCGTTTGTCAATATGGGCATGGTGAGCGGAATTTTACCTGTGGTAGGTGTACCATTACCTCTAATTAGTTATGGTGGTACATCTATGGTGACACTATGTTTAAGCTTTGGTATTTTAATGAGCATACAAACACATAAAAAATTGGTGGCAAGTTAATGTTTAATTTAAAGAATCTGCAAAAAACTGTTCTTATATTAGCGATAAGCGTACTGGTTGCTTGTGGCGGCGAAGTGACTACCAAGCCTGTAGTTAAGGCACCTTCAGCGCCGACAGTAATATCAACCCCTGCAAAACCGGGAACAGGAGGCTACTATTTAGATGATGGCCCAGGAGGTAATGCACCCGCTAATATTGATAGCATTCCTGATGCGACATTAAAAACTGAAATGCCGTTGGTGCGTGCAAATAAACCTTACATGGCGCTTGGTCAGCAATATGTTCCTATGACCAGCTTTATCGCTTACAAAAAACAAGGTTTCGCCTCTTGGTATGGCAAACGTTATCATGGCAAAAAAACTTCTACTGGCGAAATTTATGATATGTATGCGATGTCTGGTGCGCATACTGTTTTACCGATACCAAGCTATGCAAAAGTCACTAATCCTGCAAATGGTCGCTCTGTGATTGTACGCATTAATGATAGAGGCCCATTTAAGCATGATAGATTAATCGACTTATCTTATGCAGCTGCTTATAAATTACGTTTGATAGGCCAAGGCAGCGGCTTAGTTGAGGTAGAAGCAATCGATACCAGCCCTGCCGCGATGCAAAATATCGCAAAGAACTCATCAGCTACAGCACAATCCTCATCTGCAGGAGCATCACCTCTAGCTCAAACAGCAGCAGTGCCAACACCAATACCTTCAGCAGTAATTTCTACATCTAATAGCCCAACAGCCACAGTTCCAACAAATTCAAACATTATCAACACGCAATATTACGTTCAAGCGGGCGTCTTTAAAAACGAAGCGAATGGCGATCTTTTACAAAAGAAAATTCAAGGTTTAAAGCTTGCAGAAAATGTAGGCTTAGCTAACGTGTATAATAACGGTTTGTATCGGATTAGGCTTGGTCCGTATGCAACTAAGACCGATGCCAATACTTCAGCCGCCATTATTCGTAAGCAGTTAAACATTTCTGCCATCATACAAACTCAATAAATCAACAAGTAAACCCTAAAAATCCTATGCAAAAAATTATTCCATCATTATTTAAAAGTGTTGTTATAACGAGCCTTATTGGCAGTTTCGCATTCGCTTCATTTGCCCAAGCTGGCGATACACAAATTGCACCGCCGCCCACATTAGCGGTTAAAGCATATCTGCTTAAAGATTTTAATAGTGGCAATGTCATCGCTACGCAAAATAGTGATATGCGCGTTGAACCTGCATCGCTTACTAAATTAATGACGGCTTACCTAGCATTTAAAGCGCTTAAAAATGGACATTTACAATTAACGCAAACTTTACCAGTGAGCAATTTTGCTTGGAAAGCTGAAGGCTCTAAAATGTTTATTGAGCCGAATAAACCAGTGACAGTAGATGAGCTGTTGCATGGCACGATCATTCAGTCTGGCAATGACTCTTCTATTGCGCTAGCCGAAGGCATTGCCAGCTCAGAAACCTTGTTTGCAGCAATGATGAACAAAGAAGCGTTGCGCTTGGGCATGAAAAACACCCATTACGTCAATGCTACAGGTCTGCCAGACCCACAACACTTCACTACGGCTAACGATTTATCTATATTAGCTACCGCACTAATTCGCGACTTTCCAGAAGAATACAAACGCTTATATTCAGTTAAAGAATATACCTACAATAAAATTACGCAACCTAATCGCAACCGTTTGTTATGGCTAGACCCAAATGTAGATGGCATGAAAACTGGCCATACTGAATCTGCTGGATTTTGTTTAATTTCTTCAGCCAAGCGTGACGGTGTCCGCCGCATTTCTGTTGTTTTAGGTGCGCCTACTGATGCTGCCCGTGCAACAGAAAGTCAAAAATTACTTAATTATGGCTTTCAATTTTTTGATTCAAAATTAATCTACAAACAGGGTCAAGCGATAAGCCAACTTAGAGTGTGGAAAGGCACTGAAAACCAAATAGCTTCCACAGTTGCGAATGATGTATACGTGACGTTACCAAAAGGTGAGTATGCTAATGTAAGGGCAGTGATGTCCAGTACCCAGCCTTTAATTGCACCCATTAAAAAAGGACAAGTGATTGGTAATGTTAAATTTGTATTGAATGGTAAAACGATTGATGAGCGTGCTTTAGTAGCAGCTAAATCTATTGATACTGCAGGAATTTTAGGCCGCGCTTGGGACTCTATTAAATTACTTTTGCAATAAATTAAATTACGGTAAATACTGATTATGGCCGATATAGAACCACATACCGCAGCACCTTTAATCGACTTTCCATGTGAATTCCCCATCAAAGTGATGGGCGAAATGCAAGATTCATTTTCAGAGACGATTATTGGGCTTATTCAAACAATAGTGCCAACATTCAGCGCAAAAAATATTGAAATGCGCGCAAGTTCTGGTGGCAAATACATCAGCCTCACTTGTACTGTGCATGTGATGTCACAAATGCAATTAGATGATATTTACCGAGTCATCAGCGCGCATCCACTCGTTAAATATTCTTTGTAAAATCTCATTATCATTCATGTCCTTAGTAGGTCAGCAGCCTTTAATCAAGCCACTAGTTGTAAAGCATCTAGGTATCACTAATTTTGAAACTACATGGCATGCCATGCAAGACTTTACTAATCATCGGTCAGCCAATACCCAAGATGAATTGTGGCTAACGGAACATCCTGCTGTTTATACTTTAGGCCTTAACCGTAAGCAAGTACGGCTACCTATTAATGCAGATATTCCTCTAGTGCTCACTGACCGAGGTGGGAAAATTACCTATCATGGGCTTGGTCAGATTGTTATTTATGTATTGTTTGATTTAAAACGAAACCATCTCAATATTCGAAGTTTAGTCACGAAATTAGAAAAATCCATCATTACTTTGTTAGCTAATTACGGCATCTCTGCGACTGCTAAACAAGAGGCACCTGGTGTCTATATTCGTGGCGCAGATGGTATTGAGGAAAAAATTGCCTCGCTCGGTTTACGTATTAAAAATAATTGCTGTTATCATGGTTTAAGTTTGAATGTAAACATGGACTTAAACCCTTTTGCCGCAATAGACCCTTGTGGTTATATAGGCTTAAAAGTGACGCAAACTAGCGATTTAGGCATTAACGAGAGCCAAGAAAAGATCGCTGAATCATTGCTAGCAGAACTCACTACTAATTTAGCAAACGGAAATACGCATGACTGAAATGAGTAATAAAAAAATAACCATTCGTAAAGTGGCTGGTGTAAAAGAAATTGATGCCGCGAAAACATCGCGCATTCCTATCAAAATCATCCCGCAGCCTATGCAGCGCAAGCCTGAATGGATACGCATGAAAGTGCCTGATTCAGCGCGTTATCAAGAAATAAAAAGCATATTGCGTGAGAATAATTTGCATACTGTGTGCGAAGAGGCGAGTTGCCCGAACATTGGTGAATGTTTCAGCGGCGGTACGGCCACATTTATGATTTTGGGTGATATTTGTACACGTAGATGCCCATTTTGCGATGTGGCACATGGCAAACCCCTTGCACCTGATGTGAACGAGCCTGAAAACTTAGCGCGTACGATTGCGCAGATGAAGCTTAAGTATGTGGTGATTACCTCTGTTGATCGTGATGATTTACGCGATGGAGGCGCGCAACATTTTGTAGATTCTATTCAAGCGGTGCGTCGACATTCACCAAACATTAAAATTGAGATTTTAGTGCCTGATTTTCGTGGTCGCTTAGATGTAGCCATGGCCATACTTAATAATGCGCCACCAGATGTGATGAATCATAATCTTGAAACGGTACCGCGACTATATAAACAAGTCAGACCTGGATCAGACTATCAGAACTCACTGGCATTACTAAAAACGTTTAGTGATAGGTATCCGCTTATTCCTACCAAATCTGGCTTAATGCTAGGCTTAGGCGAAACCGTTGAAGAGATTTTGGCTGTGATGCAAGATTTGAGGGCACACAATGTAAGCATGCTAACGCTTGGTCAGTATTTGCAACCGAGTGTGCATCATTTACCCGTCATGAGTTATGTTGCACCAGTTATTTTTGATGAATTAAAACAAAAAGCCGATGCCATGGGCTTTAATAATACCGCAAGCGGCCCCATGGTTAGAAGTAGTTATTATGCGGACGCTCAAGCGCGATCTGTTGTATCAAATGTGTAAGCGCACAATGTTACTTAAACCAAGTGTTATTTAGCCCGTTGATATAGGCTTTATTTTATCAAGACACATTAAAGAAGAAATCTATGGTTCCACATTTAACAACTGCACTCAATGGCCCATTATTATCACTAGAAAAAAGCATGCTCAACGCCATGCCAAAAATAGAACATTGGTTTCGTTCACAGTGGTTAGAATACGCTTCACCATTTTATGCCAGTGTAGATTTACGCAACTCTGGTTTTAAATTAGCGCCGGTAGATACCAATTTATTTCCTGGTGGATTCAATAACCTGAACCCTGAGTTTCTTACTTTAAGTGTACATGCGGCAATGGTCGCAGTCGAAAAAATCTGCCCTGAAGCGCATCGCTTACTGATTATTCCTGAAAACCACACCCGTAATACTTATTATTTACGCAATGTAGTTGAGCTGGTAAATATTATGAAGCAAGCTGGTTTGGACGTACGAGTCGGCTCAATTTCACCTGAAATTACAGAGCCTACTGCGCTAAAAACTCACGACGGTCATGATTTACTATTGGAGCCCGTAGTACGCGTGGGTAACCGTATTAAGCTAATTAATAAAGACTTGGGGGATTTTGATAGCTGCGCAATCTTACTCAATAATGATTTATCAGCTGGCATTCCAGAAATACTCACTAATCTTGAGCAAGATTTAATTCCGCCATTGCATGCAGGTTGGAGCACGCGACGTAAATCACAACACTTTGCTGCTTACAACAGGGTCGCTAGCGAATTAGCTGAGCTACTTGGTATTGATGAGTGGTTGCTCAATCCCTATTTTGATACTTGCGGCGAAATTGACTTTCATGCACGTACCAGTGAAGATTGCCTAGCACTCAAAGTGGAAGAGCTACTTGCTAAAATTAAAATCAAATACGCGCAATACGGCGTGACGCAAGAGCCATTTGTGATTGTGAAAGCCGATGCTGGCACTTATGGCATGGGTATCATGACGGTAAAATCTCCTGATGATGTCCGTGATTTAAACCGTAAATCTCGTAATAAAATGTCTGTGGTGAAAGAAGGTCTACAAGTTTCAGAAGTGATTATTCAAGAAGGTGTTTATACCTTTGAAAGCATTAATGATGCAGTCGCTGAGCCTGTAATCTACATGATGGATCACTTTGTGATTGGTGGATTTTACCGCGTACATACTGGGCGTGGTGTGGATGAAAACTTAAATGCGCCAGGCTCACACTTTGTGCCACTGGCATTTGAAAAGCCATGTACGTTGCCAGACTGTGCTGGTGCACCCGATGCCTTACCTAACCGATTCTATGCTTATGGTGTAGTGGCACGTTTGGCCTTGCTTGCTGCAGCCATTGAATTGCAAGAGCAAGATCCGCTTAACCAATAGTTGGTGAATTAACAGACGATGAAAATTCTTTTTATTCTAGACCCATTAACAAGCTTAAAAACTTATAAGGATACGAGCATTTCCATCATGCGCGAGGCTAATATTCGCGGCCATGATCTATATGTCAGCATGCAACACGATTTGTTTTTGCGTGGTGATGTTGCAAAAGTCAATGCTGAGAAATGTAGTTTTTCCTCAAAAAGCCCTACTGAATATAGTTTTACGGTAGAAAATGCTGTTGAATATGTGCCTGCTGAATTTGATGCAATCATCATGCGCAAAGATCCGCCGTTTGATAACGAATATCTTTACAGCACGTACCTATTGGAAATTGCAACAAGCCAAGGTGCAAATGTCTTTAATAATCCTGCGGCCATTCGTGGCTGGAATGAAAAATTATCAGTCACCAGATTCCCACAGTTTGCACCCGAGTTTTTAGTGACGGCAAATAACGATCTAATTCGTGAATTTTTAAACACGCATCAAGATATTGTCGTTAAACCACTCGATGGTATGGGGGGGAGCAGTATTTTTAGATTAAGCTTAAAAGACCCCAATATTAGTGTGATACTAGAAACCATCACCCACTTTGGTACCCGTACTATCATGGCACAGCGTTACCTACCGGCCATCTTGCAAGGTGATAAACGCATTATTGTCATTGATGGTGTGCCAGTACCATATGCACTTGCACGTATTCCAAAAGCTGGTGAAACACGTGGTAACCTAGCCGCTGGCGGCACTGGCGTTGCACAATTACTCAGTGTGCGCGATTTCGAAATTGCGACCACAGTCGGCAAAGTACTGAAAGAGGAGGGTCTATTTTTAGTAGGGTTAGATGTCATTGGCGAGCATTTAACCGAAATCAACGTCACCAGCCCAACAGGCATGGTAGAAATTGCTGAGCAAACATCAAAACTAGCTCAGCCATGTAATCCTGCAAGTGTTTTGATGGATGCTCTCGAAAATAAGTGATCAAATTAACCTAACAAAATACACTCTTTCAAAATGTTCAAAAGCCTTAAATCTACGCTGTTGGCATTTTTATTAATTTGTATTTTTGGGCTAACTGATGGTTTACTAAGTGGCTGTTTTAAAGAACAGCTTTATCACACCTAGAGTTATGTATTTGGTACTTTGGTGGACATAAGCATTTATGGTGAAACTGATGACAGAGCACGGTTTATTGCTAATCATGTACTACAAGACTTTCAAAATCTGCATAATCGTTTGCATGCCTGGAAGCCTGTTTCAGAAGGTAAACCTAGCGAGCTGGGTGAGCTCAATGCCGCTTTTTCAAAATCAAATAAACCAATTGCAATCAACTCAGACATTGCCAATATATTGATTAACGCAACAGCACTTTCAGTTAAATCTCATGGCTTATTTAACCCAGCAATAGGCCATTTAATTGGAACCTGGGGGTTTCAGCGGGATGAATTTAGCGCGATAACAGTAAATGATAAAGATATAAAATCTCTAGTAAAAGCCAACCCAAGTATGGGTGATATTGTCGTTAAAAATAATACTGCCTACTGCAATAATGCTACGGTAAAACTTGATTTAGGGGGTTATGCTAAAGGTTATGCTTTAGATATTGCAACAGCTTATCTGCGCAAACAGCATGTTAACAATGTGCTAATTAATATTGGTGGAAACATTATTGCACTTGGTCAACATGGTAACAAGCCATGGCGAGTTGGTATACAGCACCCACGTTTGCCAACAGCAATTGCCACATTAGACTTACCAGATGGTTGGGAGATTGGCACCTCAGGTGATTATCAACGTTACTTTATGCTTAATGGTAACCGTTACTGCCATATCATTGATCCACGTACGGGGTACCCCTCACAGCACACACAGGAAGTCACGGTATTAGTACCGCCACAACCAGTAAATCAAACGCAAGCAGGCGTATTATCTGATGTAGTATCAAAACCGATTTTCATTGAGTCGCCCGAAAATAGAACCAAAGCTGCGCAAGCTTTTGGTATAGAAAACTTCATGGTGATAGATAATGAATCTCACATATTTGTTTCTAAACAAATGGCACAAAAACTTAACTGGATAGATGCGAGTGTTAAATTTAGCACGTTTACATAAGGTACTTTCTGAGAGTAAAGCATTAAGCTATCCTAAAATACTCATCGCCAATTTACTGATGGGTGATTGGCTATTTTTGTTGCTTAGTCTTTTAGCTGTGTTTTACTTGTTTAACACTTTATGGTCAAACGAACATGCAACCAAAGTACAGACTAGGCGATAAAATTTATGCAACCTATAGCTTAAATCAACAACGTGAGATTCATATCAATGGCAAGCTAGGCGATTCTGTGATAAGTATTGCACAAGGCAAGGCAAGGTTTGTAAAATCTCCATGTCATATGCAATATTGTGTACATCAGGGCTGGCTAACACGTGCAGGGCAAGCTGCAATATGCTTACACAATCAAGTCAGCCTAGAGTTACTAGGCAAAGCGAAGCTTTACGATTCACTTAATTATTAATCAAGCCAACTATTAAAACTAACTTCAGTTGAAACTAACACTTATCTAAACCACGTTAGATGACCATAGAATCGCAAAGCTTGCCGCGATTGCTATTGCATTGCATTGCATATGGTAGGATCAATTATACCGTCACCACTTCCTGGCGTTAAACCTGGCATAGCCAATATTGTTACTTTATATGTGTAACACCAATACGGATTTGGCGCTGCCGCTTGGGTCAGTATTTTGCGAGTATTCGCCAGCAGTCTAATGTTTGGGCAGTTTTTATCACCCACTTTTGTATTAAGTTTAAGTGGTGCGTTAGTAAGTTTAAGCGTTTTATGGCTAGCAACACATCTATCAAAGCGTTACTTTAGTGTGATTTCCCTAAGCATTTTAGCGGCATTTGGGCATATTGCAGGCCAGCTTTTGATAGTGAGACTTTGGCTAATTCCGCATGCTGGCATCAGCTATTTAATTCCTATTTTTGCTTTTGCGGCTTTATTTTTTGGATTGATTAATGGTTTAATCACTAGTGACCTACTTATCAAATCTAAAATCAGCAATATAAAATCCTCTTAAAAATTTATTTAAGAGGATTAAAATAATAACTCAATGGAATAACAGTTACCAACAACCATATGTGCTAGGTGTTTGTACTCCAGTTTTTTAAGCGTTAAGGTTCCGCATGAATCACTTACCTGCCCATTAGCAGGTAACGCTTGTAACGTGTAAACAGAAGCTGTTGGTGTCACAGAAAAAGTAATATTGTATTTAATATTATTTCCAGCGCAGCTTTCGGTGACACATTTGACAATATATCAGCAGCCAAATAAGTATTATTAGTGGTGAAATATCGCTCCATAAATTGTGCCGATTCTAATAGAATAGCTTTCGCATTCGAACGATTTGCTCTGAGCACATAGTTTTGGTAAGACGGCAAAGCTATCGATGCAAGTATGCCGATTATGGCTACAACAATCATCAGTTCAATTAAGGTAAAGCCTTTTACTTGGGCTCCACCTTTTAAAGAGCCACGTTTAAATCTTAAGCATTTTACATTACTCATTGGAACAACTCCCTCCAGCTAACTCTACCTAATGAAGCTTTATTTCCTCTAGAACCATTGGTATCAACCGTACTACCCGTTGCTACCGCACCCGTAGTAATCCCGTTAGTCACTGTCGTCGTTGTGCTACCGCCACTGGAGTTAGAAACAGTAGTCGTTACTGTCACTGTGTTGTTTGCATTCACAACAATTGTCGTCGTCGTAACACTCCCATCAGCATTAGTCTGAGTGTTAATTGTAGTGCCTGGCGTTGGTGTACCTAAACTACCAATTTGAGGATCAGTAGAACCAGGCGCCGTTGCAATTGGAGTTGAAGTACCATTATCAGCGCCTGGATTTTTTGTCCAGCCAGTGTTTCCATAACAAATATTGTTAGGATGGTGCCAAAAAGTATTATATTCAGCTAAGACCTCTTTAGCATAAAAAGCTGATTTAACACGCCAGCCATATTCAGGACGACCTGGTACGTTCTGTTCAATTTCACTATCTGGCGATTAGCACGAATTATCTGAATCACTAAAGCACCACCATGACGTGCACCTGTGGATGTAGCTGGTGTGCTAGAACTACTCAAACCCTTTACACCTGGCCAGTAAACACCATTAGCTGGCGGAATAACTGGTTGATACATATTACCGTCTGTAACACCATTACTTACAAACAAGCAACCTGGTGATGAAGGATGCAATCCAGCGCGGACATCACCATTACCCCACCAATCTTTTGGTGTGAGTGCATCCACAGGCATATTAATAGCAAAACTACGTACGTTAGACAATGTATACGTTGGTAAGCTAGCTAAACTAAGTGTTGTGGATGTTACAAAGTTTTTGATTGAAATATAACCAGCATCAACGTTATAAAGATAGCTAGGATTGCCAATATGAACATTAATCGCTGGGCTCAGGTATTGGTTTTGGGCAAGTACCTTGAATTGAGTAGAAGAACTTATCGCTCTATTCAAGTTGAAGACGATGTTACTAGGGTTTAGATAATTAACACCAGTCACGTTATATTTTTATCGTATTGGTGTACGTGAGTATCGTATTGACAATTTGTACAATTATCTCCAGTAGTAATGCCGTCAGCTCCACCGCTAAATACTGTAGTGATAAGTGCTGGTTTAAAATTAGTCCAGCCTGATTTAACTACTGCAGCTATGACAGGCGACCCGGTTACCGCAACTACACACCAGTAGTTGAAGTTGCACTAACTGTAACACCTCCAAAATTATTAAGTGTACCGAAAGTAACAGCCTTACCATTTGTAACGGTTGTCGACGTATCAACCAAACAAACTACATTGCTAGTCTTAATTGCGCACACCGCTGTTATTGAATTCCCACCAACGTAAGCTTTATATAACCCCGCCGGTGCCAATCGATCCTGCAACAATGCTAGCTACTTGGGCCGGGGTATTACTATTTCCAATTTTAAGAGGGTTAGCATTTGACGCCACTAACGAACCGACTAAAATAGTATTACTTCCTGATGTAAGACTTCGACTAATACTGACTGTAACAGTTGAACTAGTAGTTGGATTAACTAGACCACCAAAACTAATAAAGCCAGTCGGGTTCACTCCGGCTACTGCACTTACTGCAAGAATCGCAGCAGCAGGCACTAGCGTTTGTGAGGTACCATCTGCAATATCGATTGTTTTACCATTGAAGATTATACCACTCGGTGCACTGATGGTAACGACGCTTCCGCTACGAGTTGCGGTAAAACCACCTGTAACCTTACTATTAATTTTGGTTGCGTTATTGGTAGCTGCTGTACCATCCATAATATCTGCAATCGTTAATGCTGGCACAACCACACTATGCCATTGACCGTAATATCACCCAAAGCGGCTGGGTATGAGCTGGTTTGTCCTGTAGTGCCTACCGCAATAGTAGCAGTGGCCTGTGTGGCCGCACTTAGTGATCCGAAATATATATCTTCATCAAAGTGACCATTTGCTACACCTGAGTTCAGCGGTATTGTAGGCGCTGAGTTTTTATCAAAGTTAACTTGATAAACATTATATCCATTGGCATCTACAAACGCTGTCAATTGAGAGCGAATACCACCCCCAAAGTAGATTGCTACAGGGCTGTATAAAC
The DNA here is from genome assembly GCA_043732505.1 of Methylotenera sp. Taxonomy (GTDB): domain Bacteria; phylum Pseudomonadota; class Gammaproteobacteria; order Burkholderiales; family Methylophilaceae; genus Methylotenera. The sequence continues at coordinate 213 of JAYTHN010000249.1, read as the reverse complement.
TTGTAACCGAACCTGTTGTTACTGAAACCTGATCTGCAGATGTATACAGACCATCTTGATTCAAGTCGAAATTGATAACTCCCCTGTCGCCTCCAGTAAGCGCGTCTAAGTGAATTTCCCAGTTTTCACCAGGTTGCTGAGATGTAGTATTAGCCGTAGGGTTAGTACTTAAAAATGTAAAGGCTGAATCTGTTGATATGATGGCGCCATCAC
>JAYTHN010000248.1:0-1188 GCA_043732505.1 Methylotenera sp. | reverse complement strand
CGACTGGTGAAATCACCAGTAATAGACATATTGCGGTGGCAGTAGCGCGCAATCCAGAATCCATTCTGCCAGTATCTGGGAGTTTAATAGGGCCTGGTTTGATAACATCCACATTACTCGTGGATGTACAAGTTAACTTATTAGACTAAATAATACTTTCACTTAGTGTTGAAATTAAAGTATTAAAATCAGCATATTAGATTACTTGTAATCACTCACTCACAATCACTTGTGGATTCATGTAGTTCATTACCACTGTGCCAAAGATTGTGCTAAAGGCCGTGTCAGAAGCATCTCTACCGGTTGCGATTCTAACTAGCTCATCAACAGGCGACATTGCAGTTGGGTCAAACAACACCCAACGATCACCTAAATAAGCTTCAAAGATGGCATGAAAATCATTAGGCGGTTCTGCAAAATGCGCATAACCAGTGACAAATCTTGCTGGAATATTGAGTGCCCTGCAAAAGCTAATCCCCAAATGAGCAAAGTCTCGGCAAACACCAATGCCGCCATCCAATACGTTTCTTGATGAGGTGACTGAGTTGGTTATACCAGGCTGGTACTTGATGTTATCTCTTATCCACTGACAAATCGCCTCAACTCTACAGCAACCTGGGGTTAGGCGTCCAAAGAGTTCATTGGCTAATTTTAAAATAGCATCAGATTCGCAGTATCGACTTGACCAAATATAAGGGATGACATCTAAAGGTAGATTAGCGATTTTAACTTCAGGCTCATCACATTTAGGGCTTGGATAATTGACATTCACTGTGCCCTGGTAACGAATACTGAATGAATTGACGATATCGCTCAGCCTTAAAAGCCTATTTTTCCCTGTGTGACCTAAACCAAATGTAGCTGAACTATCAGGTTTAAAACTCAGTTTTTCTTCCATAATATCTTGCCACTCATGATGAGCAGCCTGAATATTAAAAAAGAAATCTGAAGATGCGGTCGCAAAATATTGGAGTTCGCAATCTATAAATACTTTTCTCATAACTTCTTTTCACAATTTCTCAAGTTTTACAAATAGGCAAAAAATTAGCCGCTGGCTAGCGACTGATTTTTACCTAAACTTCTCTTCATTAATATATAACTTAACAGCAAGTTAAATGAGGAGATTTTTGATGAAAGTCTTGTAAGAATTATCTTACATTGATAGTAGTTTTTTACTAAAATCACCAA